>JAUIKL010000053.1 GCA_030430625.1 Gemmatimonadota bacterium | reverse complement strand
TCCACATGACCCGACGCTTCCCACACTTTGGGGTGCATCAGGATGGCGGCGTCGAGGCCCTCGACGTCGTCCCGCTGGTGCACCATGGACGACCACCAGCGGTCCTTGATGTTTCGCTTGAGCTCGACACCGAGGGGACCGTAGTCCCACACGGATCCGGTGCCGCCGTAGATCTCGGACGACTGGAAGACGTAGCCGCGGCGCTTGGATAGGGAGACCAGCTTGTCCATCAAATCGGCGGAAGCCATGGAAAGCCTTGCTGTAACAGGGTTTTCGGGGCCCAAAAGAGGGCGTAAGGTACCATGGGTCGACGAACGTGATCAACGTCGGCCGAACAGCACATACGACGAACACGCGGGCGGCAGGGGGGTATCCCCCATCGTCCGATCGAATACCGAGGCAACACGCATCATGAGCGGAACGACGACGATCAGCTTCACCGATCGCGCCAAGGAGATGGTTCAGGCCTTCGTGGCGGGGGACGACGACCAGCGGCTTCGCATCCGTGTGGGCGGCCCGACGACCGCGCCGACCTTCGACCTGACGCTCGTCACCCCTTCCGAACAGGAAGCCGACGAACAGGAGGTCGACGCCGGCGGCGTCCGGGTGCTCGTTCGTGAAAAGGACGTGCCTACCCTCGATGGCGCCTCCGTCGACTACGTCGAACGGGTGAACGAGAGTGGCTTCGAGGTCCGCCCCGCCGAGGGTGCGGTACCCGCTTCTCGAGCGGCCGCCTCGGCGCCGACGGGGCCCATCGCCGACCGCGTTCGCGAAGTTCTCGACGGTCAGGTGAATCCGGCCATTGCGGCGCACGGTGGCCTGATCTCGCTCGTCGACGTCGAGGACACCGACATCTACGTCGAGATGAGTGGCGGGTGTCAGGGGTGCGCTCTCTCCCGCATGACGTTGCGCCAGGGTGTCGAACGGATGCTGCGCGAAGCCGTTCCCGAGTTGACGGCGGTGCACGACATCACCGACCACGCCTCGGGCGAAAACCCCTACATGTAGGGCGCCATGGGCGGGATGCGATCGGCATGGAGTCACCGCTGGGTCTACGCGGCTGCATTCGTGCTGTTCGGGAGCACCCACGCCCACGCGCAACAACGCTGTGATCAACCCTGCGTCGGACCGCATCGAGGCGCGGTAATCGCGGCCGGGGGCGGCGACCTCTCACCGCAGATCTACAAGCGTTTCGTCGATCTCGCGGGCGGAGACGAAGCCCGGATCGTCCTCATTCCCACGGCTGGGACCGAGTACGGACGCCACGACGGCTGGACCGCAATCGAAGAGTTGCGATCGGTCGGCGTCGACCGGCTCGAGGTCCTGCACACCCGGTCGCGGGACGTAGCCGACATGACCGCCTTCGCCGCCCCGCTCGAGGACGCGACCGGGGTGTGGTTCTCGGGCGGACACCAGTGGAGGCTCGTCGACGTCTACCTCGATACCGAAACCCACCGAGCCCTCGAACGACTCCTGGCGCGCGGTGGCGTCGTCGGAGGGAACTCGGCGGGGGCCTCGGCTCTGGCGTCCTTCCTCCTCAGGGGCGGACAGCACAACGGGGAAATCGTGGCCACCGACCGTGAAGACGGATTCGGCTTCCTCCGAGGCGTAGCCCTCGACCAGCACCTCCTCGAGCGCGGCCGGGAGAACGAGATGTTCGAGGTCCTGCGGCGGGAACCGCTCCTCCTGGGGATCGGCCTCAACGAGGGTTCGGCCATCGTCGTCGCGGGTGACCTGGCCCGTGTGCTCGGCGGCAACGTCGCGATCTACGACAACACCGACCCGCTCACCCTCATACCCCTGAGGTGGCTGAATCCGGGGGAGGTGTACGACCTCGGGGCCCGCCGCCTGGTTCTCACCGAAGCGGGTAGCCCGCCCGACCCCCCTCCCGGTGTGACGCCGCCTGGTTGAACGCAGCCGGGTCGAGTCCCGGCGGGTCGGGAACGCCTGGTCGAGCGCCCGTCTAGTCGGGGGACGCCTGGTCGAGCACCCGCCGGGTCGAGCCCGTCTAGAAGAAGCCGATCCGGCCCTGCCCCCTGCCGAAGCGGGGATTCACGACGTTGTTGAAGATCGATCCGAACCGGTACTCGATCCCGATCGACGTGAAGTACGTGTAGTTCGTCTCGAGCTGCTGTTGGAAGAGCAGGATCTCCTCCTGGGTCGCACCTTCGGACGCGATGTAGAGCTGGTCGCGCAGCCACTGGTACCGCCCACCGATCCGAACCGAAAAGCCGCGAAACAGCCGCACGTTCACGTTGCCGGACACGGTCACGTTGTACTTCGTCGCATCGTGCAGAAACTGCTGTCCGGTGACCGAGGTGTCCCACCTCCCCCACGGCTGGACCAACTCCAGCGCGGCGGTCAGCCCGTGCCGCAGCCGCGTCTCATCCGTGTGCCCGAAGATCGTCTCCTCGGTGTAGGCGAAGTGCGTGGGACCGACGAGGTATTGCAGGGCGAACGAGCGCCGGTCGGACTCCGAGTACGGGAAGAAGTTGTACTCGATCCCCGGCTTGACCGACCACCTCCTGTCCTGATTGTAGAACGTCGATGACCCCACGTCGGCGCGCACGCCGACCGCCCATTGCTCCCCGAGAGTCTTCACCGCGAGGCCCCGAGCTCCCCAATCCCGTCGGATCTCTTCGATCGTTTCGATCGATCCATCGTCCTGCGGGATGTCGAACTCCTGGGCGTTCCGGCTGTAGTCGAGTCCTACATTGAACTTCCACGCCTCGGTCGTCCTGCTCGCATTGAACGAGCCGAAAACGTTCGAGCTGCGGAAGCTCGACTGTCCGTTCAAGAACGCGTTCGAGTTGAGGCGAAAGACCCAGAAGTTCCACGGATCGTCGTCCGCGCTCGTCGTTCCTGAACCGGCGAGTGCAGACGCGGATGGAAGCCTGTACGAAACGTCGAGCCGGTCCGCGGCGGGGGTGCGCTGGGCATACACGACCAGCCCGAGTCTCGATCGAGCGGCGAGCGCCGTTCTCTCCTCGTCCTCCGTCGCATCCCCCGACGTGTCGATCGACAGCTCGTGCTCGACGCCGTCGAAGCCCCCCAGCCCGATGAAGGAGAGGGAGAAGAGTCGACCGCCCCCGCCCGTCTCCTGCCAGGTGATCAGGAGGTGCACGTCGGCGGCTTCGCGGTCGAGCACCCAATTCACGAAGGGTAGCTCTCGCCTGAAAAAGTCCGCGTCACGGCACGACGGTGCCTGACAGTCGAAGAACAGGTTGAGCAGGGAGTCCTCGGCTCCGGTCTGCGCCGTCGCCCCTTGGGGCACGGCCAGAAGCGCCAGAACCGGTAGCAACCGCACCGCACGATCCATCTCCCCTCCCGGTCGGTGCCCACGCGCGGTTGCGCAGACTATCCGTAGGACACCGTTAGCCGCCGAGATCGTTGCCGGTCGCGGGCCTACACTCGGCTTACGCGCACCGCACTCACGGGCTTACACGAGAGGGGGACCGTCTACTGCACGCCCTGTTCCTGGACGACTTCGAGCACGCGGGCCCAGATGCCGTCCGCGTTGGGTACGTCCCGGTACTGGATGCCCGCCAGACCGCCGAGCACCGCGTCCATCAGCTCGTTCAGAGCCGTACCGACTTCGGCGCTCGCCGGCACGACCTCGGTGATCGGATCGGTCGTGACGGAGGCGGCCGGAGCGTGTTCGATGTTGGCCTCGTTCGCCACGAGGAACTGGTGGAAGCGCACACCGGCGTCGAACAGAGCGTCGGCTCGATCGAAGGCTGCCTCGCGACTCGAGGACGCCGCCACGAAGCCCGCGCTGGCCCTGGCACGAATCGCGTCTGCATCCTCGGCCTGTATGTTCGTCCCGAGCGCATCCACGACGGCCGCGTCGAACGCGGCGATGTCCATAGAGCGGAAGACGTCGAGCGTCTCCGACATCGACGCCCAGAAGTCCTCGGCGGACGCGTACGCCGACGCATTCGCCATGTACGCGCCCTCCATCGCCGGGGGCGCGGAAAGCTGAGGCCCCGAAGCCTGACGCGCCTCGGTCAGAAGCGCGGCGAAGGCGCGGTCCGTGGCCTGCTCGAACGCCGGAATCAGCCCTTCGGCCAGCGGCGGGATCACCACGGTCGGCTCGGGAGGAGCACCCCGGTTCTCCATGAACTCCTGAATGGCGGGCCACGCTGCGTAGGCGCCGACGCCTCCGGCCACGAGAAAGACGACGAGGATCAGGGGCCCGGCCAGATTCTTCCGGCGCCGGATCTTCGGCCTGGGGGGCCGACTCCTGGCTTCCGAAGCATCGCCGACACCCAGGTCGGACGTGATGGCGTCGGTCGACACCGACGAGAAATCCATGACATCCTGGTCGGACCCGGCCGCCTCGGGCGGTCCGTCCATCCAGGCGGGCGGCGCGTCAGGAGAGAACTCGGACATCGGCGTCTCGAGTTCGAGGCTGTCGGACGCACCCGAGTCGAATCCCGCGGACGAGAACTCCATCGGGCTGTCCAGCTCCATCCCACCGGAGAAGTCCGGAGTCGGGCCCTCCTCGAAGTCGGGCGCAAAGCCGAGCCCACCGTCGTCGGGGTCGCTCGAGAAGTCCATCGGGGCGGAATCCATGCCCGCGGAGAAGTCCATAACGGCTTCGTCCGGATCCGACTCCAACGTCAGCGGGTTCTCGGTCGGGTCCATGTCCCCGAAGTCGAAGGGTTGTCCCGGAACGCCGTCGTCGTCCCCGGCGATCGGGTCCTCGGTCGGCGGCGCGAGGTCGATCGCGGCCCCGTCTTCCTGGAGCGGATCCAGTGCCGGGGCCAACTCGAGCGTATCGAAACCGAGGTCGTCGACGTCACCGGACGAGACCAGCTCTTCGGGTGTCTCCTCCACCGGTGCCGCGGGCGGCGGGGCGTCGGTCGGAACGATGTCTGCAAACGCATCCCCGACGGACGCGGTGGTCTCGCCGGTGGCTTCGGCTCCTTTGAGCGCGTCTTCGGCCGACTGTTGCGCCGACGGCAGGACAAGCTCGTCCTCATCGGGATCCGCGAGCGGGATCGGCGCAACGGGAGGAGGCGCCACGAAGCCCTCGTCGTCACCGGATGACCGGGAGAGGGTGTGGTAGATCTCGTGGGACGTCGCCGGCGCCCACTGATCCGCCTGGGCGTCGTACAGCTGCGTGTCGTCCGAGATCGCGCCGAGTTCGATCCGGAGCGCCAGGGCGTCGACGCTCGGAATCGGGACCTCGTTACCGTTCGAATCGATGTACGCGAATCGCATGGCCGCTGCGTGGGAGGGAAGCTTCGCTGCTGTCGCAAGTGTAAAGCCCCGCCAAGCCCACTGCGAGAGTCACGACAATCGCCCCTCCGAACCGTCGGGTCCGAAGGGGCGATTCGGTGTCGCGCTGCGCCGGTCGACTACATCACCATCCTCAGGTACTGCATGACCTTCGTCATGTACTTCTCGAAGAAGAACTTCTGGATGTCCATCATGTCGATCTCACGACCCTGGATGTAGGACTGCTCGATGTCGTTCGTCATGTCGAGCGGCGTTCCGGTCGTGATGAGGAAGGTGGCCTGCTTGCCGGGCTCCAGGGACCCGACGCGGTCGTCGATACCCATGAACTGCGCCGCGTTGATCGTCACGGCCTTGAGCGCCTCCTCTTCCGGAAGGCCGAAGGCCACCGCCACACCCGCCTCCCAGGGGAGTCGGTTCGTGTAGAGAGACCCCGAGCCACCGGAGATCGCGAAGCGCACCCCCGCTTCGTGGAGCCGGGCGGGCATCGAGTACGCACCGTCATACCCCTCGTACTCGCGCCCCGGCGCCGCCATCGTCGACGTCAGGATGACCGGGATGTCGTTGGCCACCAGTCGGTCGGCCACGTGGATGGCATCGGCGCCACCCCGGATGACGATGTCGATCCCCTCCTCGAGCCCCCACGTGATCGCGTCGTTGATCTGGGCCGCCCCGTTGGCTGCGACGACCACCGGGATCTCACCGTCGAACACCGGCACCATCGCCGCGTAGCGGGAATCCGTCCTCAATTCCTCTCCGGCGCCGAGCGCATCCCGGTAGGCACGAGCCTCGGCAAAGAAGCTCTTCAACTGCTGGACCTGCTCCTCGTACGAGGGCGGGTCCTCACCCTGCCCTCCGAAGCCGCGGAAGCGACGCGGATTCGGATCCGGCCAGTTGACGTTCAGAGCGGCCGCCGACTCGAGGGACATCTCCTCCCAGCTCCACCCCTCGAGACTGAGCGCGGAGGACATGCCGGAGACGAGGCCTCCGTCCGGCGTGCTGAATGCGACCAGCACACCGGCCGAGCGCGAAGTACCGATGTGCCGGCTCTCCGCGTTGACGGCCACGTCGGCACGCACGTTCGGATTGAAGTCACCCAGCTCGTTGACGTCGGACGACACACCGACCGCGCCGATCTCACTGATGCCGACCGTGCTGTACGCGTCGACGAGACCCGGGTAGATGTGCTTCCCGGTGCCGTCCACGACGCGCGCACCTGCCGGGATCGTCACATCCGTTCCGATGGCGGTGATCAGGCCGTCGTCGAAGACGATCGTGCCGTTTTCGATCACGCCGTCGGTGACCGTGTGGATCGTGGCGCCCTGGATCGCGACCGGTACCGACTGTGGCGGCACCGTCATGCGCACCTGAGCAGCCACCGCCGCCGGTGCGAACGCGAGCGCCAGGAAGGCGACGCGCGATGCGATTCGGATCTTCCTCATCGTCACTTGCTCCCGTCGCTGTCGCCGCGACGCATTGCGCCGTTGCCTCTTCCGCCCTGTGCGGAGAGAACGGCCTGGATCAACTGGCTCCGTTCACGATCGATCTGCTCGCGCAGTACGGCGTCCTCCTCGAGAGAGAAGTAGCGCCGCCCATCCAACCACGTCTGCTCGGCGCGGGTGAACTGAGATAGGGGGTTGCCGTTCCAGACGACGAAGTCTCCGTCCTTGCCCGGCTCGAGGGACCCTACCCGATCGTCGATCGCGATGGCGCGAGCCGACTGGATCGTGACCGTCGAGAGGGCCTGCTCTTCCGTGAGCCCCGTACGCAGGAGCTTACCTGCCTCCCAGTTCATCCGACTCGCGATCTCGGAGTTGTCCGAGTGCAGCGAGGTCACGACGCCGGCCTCCATCAGGACCCGCGCGTTGTACACGGTGGCGTCGTACGCCTCCAGCTTGAAGGCACCCCAGTCGCTCCAGACGATGGCCGCCACACCCGACTGAGCGAGCTCGGGCGCGATCTTGTAGGCCTCGACACCGTGCTGAAGGGTCTGCACGCGGAAGCCGAACTCCTCGGCCAGTCGGACCAGCGCCAGAAATTCGTCCTGTCGGTAGCCGTGCGAGGAGATCAGGAGCTCCTGGTTCAGGATGTCGAGGATGGCCTCCATCCGGAGATCCCGTCGCGGCGGGATGCCCTCCTGATTCTGCTCCCACCGCTGCCAGTCCCTCTCGTAGTCCCGGGCCGCCAGGAAGTGGTCGCGGATGATCTCCTGCGTCCCCATCCGCGTGTCCGGGTAGCGGTTCTGGCGGCGCTTCGGGTTCTCACCGAGGGCGAACTTCACCGTTCGCGTCTCGGTGTCGAGCTTGAACTCCTCGGGCAGCGCACCCCAGCGGAGCTTGATGATGACGTTCTCCCCGCCGATCGGGTTGGCGGAACCGTGCTTCACCATGGTGGTCGTCAGCCCACCCGCCAGCTGCCGGTACATCCAGATGTTGTTGTGCGTGAGCACGTCACCCATCCGAACCTCGGGCACGATCGCGAAGCCACTCTCGTTGACCGAGCTCACACCCGAGTGGATGTGCGGGTCGATCAGGCCGGGGGTGACGTGCTTGCCGGTACCGTCGATCTCGACGGCTCCACCCGGGGCGTTCAGATTCGAGCCGACTTCGACGACCAGACCGTCTCGGATGAGGAGGTCGGCCCCCTCGATGCGGCCCTGCGGTCCCTGGGTCCACACGGTGGCGTTCCGCACGATCACGGCGCTGGGCTGCTCGGGAATCGAGCTGACGCCGTACTCCATCATCGGGCGGATGAAGGGGAGGTCGAGGTCGGGGACGTTCATCGCGACGGCGCCGCGGCTCGGCCCCTCGTACGCCTCCACCCGGCTTCCGCTGAAAGTCGGGTCGGCACCGTTCGGCATCGCGGTCCACCCGAAGAAGTCGTCCCCGCGGATCGAACCCGCCAGGAGGACCGATCCCTGGAAGCCGATCGACTCGGCCGGGAAGCGGACCTCGAGACGCCCGGTCTCGGTCACGACGGTCGCGGAAGAGAGGTCGATGACGCCGCCGTCGAAGCCGACGGCCGGGCCACCGGCAATGTCGATCCGGCCCTGCAGAGCGTTGAGGGATCCCTCGAGCGTGAGTGCGGCGTCGAAGCCCCACTCGTCGGACGAGGCGATCCGCCACGTTCCACGCGGATCGATCTGGGCGGGGCGCGTGACCCCGTAGACCGTCCCCTGGACCCAGACGTCGCGAACCGTCGCGTCCTCGGTGAAGAGGTCACCCTCGGAGACGACCAGGTTGGCGATCTTGCCCTCCTCGATCGTCCCGTGTGTCCGGGACAGACCGAGCCACTCGGCGGGTGTGGTCGTCAGCGCGGCGAGCGCGGCGTCGGGGGAAAGTCCCCGGGACACCGCCGTCCGCAGGTTGGGCAGGAAATCGTCGAGTGACGCCAGCCCGTCGGCGGTGATCGCGAAGGGGATCCCCGCTTCGCTCAACTGCCCCGGGCTCGTCGGAGCCAGGTACCAGTGGCGGAGGTCGGCGAGTGACGCGTTGAGCGCCGCCTCCGGATCCGTCACGTCGGGGGCGTCCGGGAAATCGAGCGGAACGATAAGCGGCTCCGAGTGACCGCGCAGGACGTCGAGGATCCGGTACTCCTGACCGCTCCCGCGATACCAGGCGTCGATCCCGAACTCCGCTGCGATCGCCTGCGCCCGCAGATACTCCTCTTCACTGGTCGTCTCGAAGACCACCGGCTGCGTGCTCTGAACGACGGGCTCGAGAGCGCCGAGCGCCTCGCTCGTCTCCGGCGGGAGGAAGGCGCGGCCGCTCGACTCGTAGGCGGCCCACGCGCGGATGTACCAATCGGCGTCCATGAAGGTCTGCCGCATCAATGCGGTCGTACCCATGGTCGAGTTCGGGTACGCACCGCCGAGCTGGAAGGACCGCTGGAAGCCGATCGACTGGACGAGGTCGGGGCGAAGTACCCGATCCCGGACACCGGCGTCCCCGAGGTTCACGACCGAACCGGTCCCTCGGAAGATCCCCTGCCCCGGCACGGCCAGCGCCGTGCCGAAACCCTGGGAGCGGAGTGCCGCCCTCCGGCTCTCGTCGTCCTGGAGGTTCGCGGTGGTGCTGAACCAGGCCCGCACCTGTGGATTCCAGTGTGTCGGGCCGACGTCACCGCCCTCGGGCACGGCGTCCATGCCGAGGTCGGCGTGAGCGTCGATGAAGCCCGGGTAGACGCTCAGGCCATCAAGGTCCCAGACACGAGCACCCGCAGGGGCATTGCCCCCCCGGGACACGCTCTGGATCATGCCGTTGCGAACGACGATCGTCGCGTCGTCGATGACCTGCCCGGGAGCGACGACCGCCCGCGCATTCACGAGCGCGTGGAAGCCGGTCCCGTTGTCGCGAATACCCTCGACGGGTTGGGTCCTCGTGGCCTGCTGCGCGTGGAGCGCCGGAGCCACAGAGATCGCGAGTGCCAGACCGGACAACAGGGTCCGGTGGAGCCGTGGTCGCATTGCCGAATTGACCTCCGGTTGGGGTACCGCGCCGGCCGGGCGCGGACGCCTGTGATTGGAGCCGGAACAATACGGGGGACGCACGAAACGGGCTACCGAGGCGCGGGCGACCGGTCGAGTCGTACCTCGAAGGAGGAAAAGTCCGCCCGCCCGCGGCGGCCCCCGTCGGGTGTCACTTGATGAGGAGGATCCGATCGGCCACCGGGTAGAGCCACTCGACCCCCCGTTCGGTGATGACGGCGTCGTCCTCGAGGGGAATTCGAACCTTGGCGTTCCCCCACTCCGGGGCGGCGGTGTAGGCGAAGAGCTCGATCGAGAGCAGGGTCGTCGGGCGGAGTTCGTACGTCATGCGGGTCGGGTTGAAGAAGGCGAGCGAGGGGCCCATACCGTGCCCCCAATTCCCGACCGAGTGCGGCCCGAGCACCACGTCGGTCGACTCCGGATCGTCCGTCGGCTGGTTGAATCCGATCCGATTGAAGCCGGCGGCCGTGAGCGCCTGCCAGGTCCGTTCGAGCGCCTGCCCCGCCGTCGGAGCCGGCTTGATGGTGGCCTTCATGATGTCTCGGACCTCGACGGCGCGGTCGAAGGCGTTCTGAAAACCGGGGGGCGCCTCGGTCTCACCGTCGCGCAGCACGTACGCGATACGCTTCATGTCGGTGTAGAAGTCCAGATAACCGACTCCCCAGTCCAGCATGAGCAGGTCACCCCGCTGAATGATGTGGTCGGTCGAGGTCGCCACGATCCCGTCCGGGCCGGTGACGTACACGGAGGGCATGTCGAAGGACGACTCGAGGCCTCGGGCCAACTGCTGGTCCGACATCCACCAGGCGACGTCTTCGAGCGTGGTCACCCCGGGTGTGACGACTTCGTTCGAGAAGGCGCGCTCCGCGATCTCGCGACTCATCTCCCCGGCTTCGGCGAAGGTCGCGATCTCGATAGCGGTCCTCGTCCCACGGAAGTCGGACACCAGACGCTGTGCAGAGACGAGGCGATCCCCGTACGCTCCGAGCACACTCCGGAGGTGGTTGTACCCGGTGTGGGACAGACCGTCGGCGCCCCCGATGAACTCCGACATGTTCACACCGATTCGCTCCGGATCACGCTCGGCGACGTACTCCCCCAACTCGCCGACCCCACCCAGGTGGTCGTAGACGCCGCACTGCTCGAGGCGATACCCACCTACCCCGAGCGCCGCCCGCTCGACGCGATCACCTCGGTCCGTGAAGACGTAGTAGGCCCAATCACCCACGTACCCCCGGCCGAGCGCATCCCAGAGCGGATCGAGATTGCCCTCTCGCATCACGACGATCCACATGTCGATATCGTTGTCGTGCATCGCCGTGGGGAGCACGAGATCGAACTTCTCCGCGCGGATCTGACACATCCGCTCCCAGCGCGCCCTGGCCTCCTGCGCGTCCAGCGAATTCGTTGCGACAGAGACGAGGAGGGCGAGGCAGAGGAGGGCGTAGCGGAGGCGCATGAGCGGGTGTCCGGGGCGGGGAGGAGTCCGACGGGGTCCGAGGGTAGCATCGGCCCCGGCCCGAAGCGAGGAAATGCGCGGGTCAACCGCCTTGTGGCGGGGCCGCGCAGCGTCACACTATTTCAAGCGATACCCACTCCATCCGAGAGGTTGCCCGACCCGTGACGCTGGCGCCGACCGCGATCCGCGTTTTGGTCATCCTGCTCGCGATCGCGGGAGCAGCGGGTCAGGTCGCGCACCTCGATGCGGTGTGGTGGCACGCGCTCGGGCTCACCGCCACGGTGGCGCAGACGGTGGCGCCCCAGACCCGCGTGATCCTGGTGGCGCACGGAGTCGTCGCCCTGGTCTGCGCCGTCCTCAGCATCCGACTGGTGCTGACTGAGCGCCAGCACCAGGTGGGGTGCAGAGCCCTCGCCGTGGCCTTCGGTGCCTGGGCCTACCTCCAAGCCTACCCCGGCGTCACCCTCCTCTTTCGCCCCCCGGTGCCGGGGTGGGAGCGAGACCTCTTCGAGGCGCACTTCCTCGTGGTCGAGATGCTCGGCCTCGTCGGCCTCGTGCGCTTCAGCGCGGTCTTCCCTCGGGACCTCCTGCCGGACGAGTTGCTCCCGTCACCGACGCTACCCGCTCCCCTCGCTCCGTTTCACCACGTGGCCGTGTTGATGCGGCACCGGTGGGCGCCCCTCCTCGTCGGCGCCGCGATGCTGATGATCTCGTGGGCACTCGTTCTGGCGACCGGAGGAGCGCTCAGTGACACGGGGCTCCACCCCTTCACACACCTCGTTCGCTTCCTGGCCACGGGACTCGTGGTGATGAACCTCACCCGGGCCTGGTCGGTGGCGACCGAGGGAGATCGGGACGGAATGGTCTGGCTCTTCGTGGCCGTGGCCTACCTCCTCGGCTCCGTCGCCCTGCTCATCGGTGGCAACGTCCTCGTGGCCGTCACCGGATGGCCCGAGCCCGACATCGCGTGGCGGCCGGTGCTCCTCGACATGGGGTCGATCGGCCTCTTCGTCTCGCTCGCTCTGTCCGTCCTCCATCGGCACGCGTCCGACCCACGTCGGATGATCCACCTGATCGCAACGGTCACGACCGTGGCCACGGCCGGCCTCTTCCTGGCGGCCGGGCTGGAGGCCCTCTTCGGTGGCGGCGCGCTTTCCGGCGTCAGCCTGCGCGGAGGTGTGGGCACGGCGGTCGCGTTCGCCGTCGTGCTGTCCACATGGCGGTCGTTCGAACGTCTTCTGGGTAGGGTACTCCCGGTCTAGCCGTCCCTGTCACAGGGTGGATGGGCCGGTCGTTCTATCGCGTGCTCCGGCACCGAGGCTCAGCCCAGGGACACCGTGGACTTCGACAACACCTTCGACCAGCAGTACCCGGACCTCGTCCGTTACTGCCACCGGCTCACCGGAGACCGGGACGTCGCCGAAGACGTCGCACAGGAGAGTCTGTTGAGACTCTTCGACCGCGGAATCGAAGGGAGCGAGCACGGTGTGCGGGCCTGGCTCTTCAAGACCGCGACGCACCTGGTCCGTGATCGGTACCGCGTGCGACAGAACAGAAAACGGCTCCTCGAGGTGAACCCGGTCGTGCCCTCGGCCACCGAAGCACCCGACACGAGCCTCGAACGCAACGAGGACCGAAACCGGGTCCGAGAGGCGCTCGACACCCTCGCTCCGCGAGACCGGGAGATGCTGTTGATGAGGTATTCGGGATTCAGTTACAGAGAGATCGCGGACGTGATCGGTGTGAGCGCGACGTCGGTCGGTACGCTGCTCTCGAGAGCCGAGAAGCGATTCGAGCGCGCGATGACCGAAGCCGGGGAGGCCGCGTGAGCCACAGCACCGAGGGAGCGATCGTGGCGCTGCGCGACGGCGCGTTGATCGATGCCGACGACCGCCTCCACGTCGAAGGGTGCGGTGTCTGTTCCGAGGCACTCGAGGAGGCGACCCGGAGAGCGGAATGGATCCAGCGGACGCTGTCCGAGGGTGCGCGTGCCGTCGACACGGACGCCGCCAAGCGCGCTGTGCGGGAGCGGCTGGACGGCATCCGGGCGGCCGAGCGCCCCCGCCGGCGGCGATTCTCGCTGGCCCAGGCCGCTGCGCTGGTGCTCTTCGGAGCCGTCGGGGCGTCGGCCCTTCCCAACTCGCCCGTCCGAACGTGGGTCGGGGAGCGGATGACACCGAGCCCGGATGTCCCGGCTGCGGTGACGACGGCCAGCGACGCGGCGGAGCCCATCGAGACCTCGGTCGACGTCGCGGTCGGCCCCGCCGGCCTCGTGATCTCCCTGCGCGGCGTACCCGAGTCGTCTCGAGTCGAGGTCGCGTGGACCAACGAGACGACGGCGCGGATCACCGCAGCGGACGGCTCGAGCTTCTCGATCGCCGAAGGCCGCGTCGAGTCCGTGGTCACCGGCGGACCGGTTCGTCTCGTTCTCCCCTCGACGGCCGGCCCCCTACGCCTCGACGTGAACGGGCGTCGCCTCCTGTCTCGAAACGGAGACGAGCTCGAACTGCCCGAAGGCAGCATCGCCGAGACGGCGGACGGCCTCGTGCTTCAGGTACCGCAGTACTGATGAGGGTGCGCCGGGCCTTCCGCGTTCCCGCGACGCTCGGCGCTGTCGTGTGGATGACGGCGCTGTCCCCTGCTCCGGCGGCGGGACAGACGTCGGCGGCGGACTCGGCTTCGGCGCGCGTGGAAGGCACGGTCTACGGTCGGTTCCAGGGGGGGCTTCGGCCCCTGCCCTTCGCCGTCGTCGAAGCGAGGATGAGGGACCGCATTCGCTCTGCGATCGCCGACAGCACCGGTCACTATGCCGTCGGCGGACTGCCGGCCGGCGCGGTCCGTTTGACGGCGCGCCACACGGGACACAGGGAGATCGAAGTCGGGGCCGTCGTCACGGCCGGACGCACCCTACGGCTCGACATCGAGTTGCAGACCACGCCCGTCGAGGTGGTCGGGGTAGACGTGTCGGCCGACGCCCGGGTCGTTGACGAGCGCGAGCCCGGGGCCAGGGTCCCGGTCCCCGCCCCGGCCCCCACGGTCGAAGTGAGGATCCTCGAAATGGGCCCGGGGGTGGCCCAGGCCGGTCTCGTGTCGACCGTCCAGTCGTTGCCCGGTCAGGACCCGGCCGATCCGAGCGACGTCCTCTTCATGCGGGGCAGCACGACCGAGATGAAGCTGGTCCTGCTCGACGGTGTGCCGGTCTTCACCCCGTTCCACGTCGCCGGGCTGATGCGGAGCTTCGAACCCTCCGTGCTGTCGAGTGCCGACTTGCTCGTGGGGGGTGCCCCCGCGAGCTACGACGGCGGCCTGACCCACATCCTCGACCTTCGCACCCGCCGCGCGCGACGTGACCGCGTCCACGCCAGCGGCTCGATCGACCTCATGTCCGCGACGGGGTCGATCGAGGCCCCGATCGGTAAGGACGGCGGCCTCCTCGTTTCGGGACGCGGCCTCCACGACGTCGGCCGCAGCGCCCTGGGCGGCCCGCGGCCGTACGGATACCAGGACGTGCTGGCGTCCGTCGACTACGACCTGACCGAAGAGCA
>JAUIKL010000052.1 GCA_030430625.1 Gemmatimonadota bacterium | reverse complement strand
GTCCAGGTGACGGAGATCCGCCGCGCTTCCTGGCGAGGTGCTGGCGCCGGCGCCTCTTCCCGCGTGATGGGCGCCATGAGCGTCGCATCGAATGCGGGACGGGTGACGGCTCCCGACGACCACGGCTCGAAGTCACCGACCGGGTTGTCGAGCGCGATCCGAAGTCCGCGCGCGTCCGGCAGGACGTTGTACGCCAGCGGCCGGTCGAGCACGAAGACGAGGCGGACCACGTCGTCCGAGTACTGCGTGCTGCGGACGGAGATGATCCCGCCGCGGTTCACGGTACCGAAGTCGTCGGCGGGCAAGGCGTGCTCGGCGCCCATGACGTCCACGACGAGGCGATACGGGCCCTCCATCGTGAAGTCGCGGTAGCTGACGTCACCCCCGACCGTGATCAACACACTGGTCTGGGCGGCCATCGGTGTGATCGTGACCTCGGTGACGGGCCCTCCGAGGGCCAGGAGCGTGCCCGCCCAAAGAGCGAACATCGACGTCATGGGGTGCCTCCCTCGCGCCGGGATACAAAAGTCAGAATGTGTTGTTCGACTGCGTCGAAGACCTCGATGTCGACGATCAATGCGTCGCGCCGGATCTCACGAATCGTGGCGTTCCCGAGACGGTCGCCGACCTTCACGTTGAAGGCGTCGCCGTCCACGGGGCTCAGCGTGCCGTCCTCCGCCACCTCCACCCCACCGGTCGTCACGACAGCGACGCTCGCGCTCGGGTCGGAGGAGTACATGATGCCGATGAGGCTCAGGCTCTCGAAGCGAGGCCCACCCTCGTCGGCCGCATCGAGCGGACGGAAGGGGTTCCGACGCGTGAACGTCGGGTACTGGAAGACCTCACGCTCGAAGACGAGCTCCGCCTCCGCGGCCGGAGGCTGCGCCGGCGGCTCGGGGTCCTGAGCGTGCGCGTCCACCGCCGACCCCAGGGTCAACGCGACGGCCGCGGCTGCGGTAGTCCAACGAATCTTGGTCATCATCAACCTTCCGGAAGCTCGGCCGGCGGTAGCGTCGAAGCATCGGGCAGGACGTACGTCTCGATCCGGAAGGACGCCTGGACCGGCGACTGCATCCGGGGACGGGATGCGGGCTGACCGAAGAGCTGAATGTCGACCTGCCCGGGGGTCACGATCCGCGGGAGGCTCGCGACCTCGGTCAGGAATCGACCCACGGCGTGGTATTCGCCGACGACGGTCATCTGGAAGCCGCGCGTGTTGTAGGGTCCGACGGTTTCGATCGGCTCGGGGTCCAGCCCCTGAACGTCGATGCCGGCGGCGCGCGCGCGGGTCTGAATATCATCGAGGAGAACCGCGACCTCTTCGCTCGCGGGAATCAGCTCCTCGAGGCGCTGAACGTGGCGCTCGTACAGCTGCATGCGGGCTTCGAGACCGTCGCGACCGCGCGCCATGACGAGCTGGGCCTGGCGGTTCTGGATATCGAGCGACTCGAGGTGATCCTGAACCTCTGCGTTCGCCTCCTGCTTCGGCGTCAGCAGATACATGTGGAACGGCACGAGGAGAACCAGCGCGACGAGACCGCCGAGCATCCAGTTCCGCTGAGTCGGGTCGGAGGGGTTGTACCAGGCCATGGTCTAGTTCCCCGGAGTTGCGGTCAGCGCCTGGGCCGAGCCGTCATTGAAGAGCGGCACGGTCTGGAGCTGATCGATCGGAGGGGGCTCGTACACCAGCGTGAGCTCGAACAGGAAGACGAGGTCCTCCGGGTTCTGCTCGGACGCCGTCTCGGAGATGGGGCCGTTCGTCACGGAGCGGAGGAAGGGCGAGCTCTCGAGGCGACGCATGAAGCGCGTGATGGCGAAGATCGACCCGGCCCGCCCGCCGACGCGGACGACCAGCGGATCTTCACTCTGGTAGAGGATCTCGGTGAGCCAGGTGAAGTCCGGGACCGCGGCCGCGATCTCGTCCATCAGATGCGGCCACACGTACCGCTCCGCATCGATGTCCTGGATGATCTGCACACGCTGCTGAATGGAGTCGCCGCGCGCCTGCAGTTCGTTCGTACGCTGGATGATTCCCGCGTTCTCCGTGGAGTCCGCGAGGGCCTGCGTCAGCTGGACGTCCAACTCTTCCGCCTGTCCCGTGACGCCGAGCCAGCGAACACCCATATAGCCGAAGGAGATCACGAGGGCGGCGATCGCGAATCCCATGTAGGGGTCGAAACTCGACCCGCTCCCACCCCCGGAACCCCGGAGATTCTTGAGCGAGTCGACGACGCCAGCGAGCGAAAAGCCACCGCCACTGCGGCCCTTTTGCCCACCCGGTAGAAGATTGACTTCGATCACGGTATCGCTGTCCTCGTCCTAGGCCCTGAGGGCAAGCCCGAGCGGCAACAGAAGCATCGGCGCAGCCTCGTCCAACGAGAGCTCGGTCGCATCCGGTCGCACCGGAACGCGCTCGAACGGGTTGACCACTTCCGTCTCGACGTTCATGCGCTGCGCGAGCGTCTGGCTCATTCCTGGAATCCGCGCGCCACCCCCGCTGAGGAAGATGCGCCCGACCGAGTTGCCGTCCTCGCGCGTCATGAGGAAGGCGCTCGCCCGCTCGATTCCCACGGCGACCTCGTCGGCCGACGACTGGATGAAGCTGTCGAGGTCGGCCGCACTCTCACGGGCCTGCACGACATCCTCGGCCTGTTCGGCCGTCAGTCCGCGCTCACGCTGGAGATCCTCGCGGATCTTCCGGGAACCGAAGGGGATGTCCCGCGTCAGGATCGGAACACCGTCTTCGAGGATGCTGACGTTCGTCGTCTCGTGGCCGACGTTGACCAGGGAGACGATGCCGTCCTGCGCATCCGGATAATTGTGCTCGAAGGCGTTGTGGAGGGCGAAGGCGTCGACGTCGATGATGACGGGCTCGACACCCGCGTCCTGGAGCAGACCGACCTTGTTGTCGATCAGCTCGCGCTTGGCCGCGACGAGGAGAACCTCCATCTGCAGGCCGTCACCGTTCGGATCGAGGATCTGGAAGTCCAGCTCCACGCTCTTGATGTCGAAGGGGACGTGCTGCTCGGCCTCCCAGCGGATCACCTCCCGGGCGTCCGCTTCCTTCATCCGATCCATCTGGATCTTCTTGATGATCACGTCGTGGCCGCCGACGGCGGTCACGACCTCGGCGCCCTTGACGCCCATGTCCTGGAACAGCCCCTGAACCGCGTCGGAGACGAGACCGTAATCCATGATCTCGCCCTCGACGATCGCGTCGGGCAGGAGTGGCCGCATAGCCACCCTCACCACCTCGGGCTGGTCACCCGAGTGGTCGACTTCGACGACCTTCACGAACCCGGACCCGATGTCCAGTCCGATCGAGCTGGTCTTTCGTCCGAAGAGTCCCATGCTCCGCCTTCAGCGAGGAGGGGATCAAACAAGATTTCCCTACGAATACCGAAGGCAGATTACCACAAAAAACCGAGGCTTGTCAAGAAGAAAAAGCCACCCCGACCAAGCCCAAAAATTGGTAAACATTTGACGCCAGAAGCGGCGCCGAACTGCCCCCGATCAACTACATGAAGCGAACTACCGGTTTCGCTCGTACATCAAGTTTCGCGGCGTCAGACGCCACCTGTAATCCCGCGTGAATGCCGCTCCGTCGGCGGTCCTGATCGGACGGTTCGTACCGAGCGTCGTCCGGACCAGAATGCCGAGGATGTCATCGAAGTCGTTGGTCGCGTCCCCGTCGTCCGGATCGACCGCGACCGCGGTGTCTCCGTCCAGGAACAGCATGTCCGCCTGCCAGTCGTGAACCCCGTACGCCATCGGGGCGGACACCAGCGCGCCGAGTGTATCGAAGCCATCGGAGCGGTACAGGACGGAGTCCTCCACGAAGTACGCGACGTGTCCGACCTTCTGCACGAACGTCGTGGTGTTGTCGAGCAGGAGACCGTTCGCAAAGCCGGCATCGAGCCCGAAGAGCACCGTGTCCGCCGTGAAGGAGACCTGGAAGGTCAGGCCGAGGTCCCGCACACCGTTGATGAGGATCAGGTGGCGCTGCGTGTTCACCTGAAGACGCGCGAGGTCCCCACGCTCGAGGTCGAAGTTGCCGCCCGCGTCCTTGTGGAGGTCGATGCACCGGGCACCGCACGTGCCCCCCGGCGGAAGCGGGTTCGTGGACAACAACGGGGTGACGATCTCGTGGGCGTGGGCCAGCGAGGGCTCCCACGGTACGTGAAGGATCACCACGGTGTCGGCCAGCGTCGTGACGGTGCCGAAGTCCTGGAGGCTCTGCATCCCGACACCCGTCGTCTGGATGTCCCGACCCAAACTCATTCCGATGAAGCGCGAGTTGCGGTAGACCTCCTCCCGCTCCTTGTCGCCTTCGATACTCCTGAAGACGGAGATCGCGAAGTTGAGCGCCACCGTCGTCACGAGCAGCCCGAGCACCAGCGCAATCAGGAGCTCGATCAGGCTGAAGCCGCCGCGCCGAGCGCGGTCCTGAGCCTCACGAGTCATCGTATACCCACGTCACGAGGCGAATCGGATTCGAGCGAGGTGTGGTCACGACCACCGCGACCGACAAGAGATTTCGGCCCGCGCTGCCGACCGTCACCTCCCGCGTGAAGACGCCGGAGCCGTCCGGGTTCCCCTCCTCGTCGACCTGCACGGCCGTTTCGGAGGCGAGGGTGGCCGGGTCTCGGCTCTTGAGTTCTTCCATGTACGTCTGGGCGACGTAGAGGGCCGTCGTCCGGGTCGACTGGACCGTCTGCATCGAGAGAGACTGGGTCATCACGTTCGACAGACTGATGACCCCGACGACCAACAGGATGATGGCCACGAGCACGGAGATCAGGCTGTACCCGGCGTCCGGCCTCCGGAGGGCGGCCCGACGGTCGGCTCGGCGCCCGGACTCGACCGCTGGCGCCGGCGTGATCGACCTCGAATCCACGATCGGCCTCATCGCCATGTCGAAGCCCCCTCGTCCCACTTCCACGCCTTGAACGACCCCGACGAGGCCACGGATATGGCGGCGACGGCGGTGTTGTCGTCCTGATGGGTCAGGTAGATGGTGCCCATCGTGCCCCACGGCTCGGGGACACCCTGGTCACTGATGAGCAGTTGGTTGCCGGCCAGCGTGACCGCGCCGGGTCCACCGTCCCCGGGGATCGCGCTCGCGGCGCCTCGCCCGAAGATCACCGTCCGGTCGAGGGTCCTCGTTCCGAACGCCGGGAAGGCGGCCACTTCGTCGGCCACACCGCCGATCGTGTCGTCCCCGTCGTGGTCGGCGTAGGCGACGTAGCTGTTCCCGGCCACGTCGAAGTCGACGCGAATGACATGGCGCTCGGACAGAGCCTCGTTGCGAGCCAATTCGAGTTGGGTCGCCATCAGGTGGGCCATGTTCTCGACGCGACGCGCCGGGGACACGCGCCACATCGGGGCGATGATCGACGTCATGATGCTGACCAGTACCACGACCAGGATCATCTCGATCATGCTGAAGCCGGCGCGGTCGGCGTGGGGTCGCGACATCAGTAGACGGGCCTGAATGCGGTGTGGATCACGTTGCCGACCACCGGAGTCCCGGGCGGGAGGTTGGCCGGGTCGTTGAAGCGCAGGTCGAACGCCCAGTCACGTCCGGGTGCGTTGTAGTAGTGCCCACCCCAAGACCCCGACGACTGCTGCGGGAAGTACAGCGACACGAGCGAGCCCCGGTACGTCAGCGTGCGGCCCGACCAGTTTTCGAGGAATCGCGGGAAGTTCTCGAGTCCTCCGCCGTACGGGGACGTCGCACCACATCCGACCTCCTCGTGGTCACACGGGGTGCCGGAGTGACCGGCCATTATCGCCGCAAACACCGTCGTACTGACCGAAGCTCGCCGGACCAGGGACTGCTGCTGGGCATCGTCCCAGTTGTTCGACAGGAAGGTGATGTTGTCGCCCAGAAGGGCGGACGGCTGCCAACCGATCGTGTTGTAGTTGCCCTGCACGTAGATCGGATGGCGTGACGCCACGGAGATCGGATTGCCGAGCAGACTCGCGTTGCGGAGCCGGATCGTCGGGTAGTTTCCGTCACCCTGCGGATCCGGGCCGGCCCCGGAGTAGAAGATGTAGAGGATCTCGGTGATCCTCGTATCGTCCGTCCCGGCCCAGAGGAACAGCTGGGCCATGTCGATGTTGAGCACGTCCACGAAGCGCCCTTCGCGACCGTCGTAGAACTGGTCGTAGTCGAGATCGAAGATGGCCGCGCACTCCGCCGCGGTGGGCAACACCTTCCCCGCCTCGCGGATCGAGATGTAGTTGGCGCAGAAGTCCGCCTCGTTCGGCATCGCGTTGACCGGGACCTCGATGTACCAGTCCGCCTTGTGGGACATCTTGGACTGGATCTCGAGGGCACCGTCCGCCACGAAACGACGCTCGATCACGTTGACCGGATCGAGGCCGTCGGGCAGCGGGACCTTGAGGGTGTCGACCCCGTACGCGTTGGTCTTCAGCCGGTCGTCGAATCGGTCGTTGCTCTTGACCCGGAAGTCGGAATAGTCGGGCGTGTCGCGGCTGTCGAAGTCGAGTCGGACGTCCGTGGCCGTCGCGTCGTGGATCCAGACCCCGTTGAAGATCTCGTGCCGGTCCTTCCGATCGTGGTAGACGTTGTTGGGCGTCGTCACGATGTCGTCGAAGTACTGACTGTTCGAGTTGAGGTAGAGGTTCCCGTTCGTGTGAACCCACCCGGCGAACGTCAGCGGGGGTCCGTTGTGGATCTCGAGATCCTTCTCGTAGAAGACACCGAACTGGAAGATCGGAATCGCCTGTGCCTTGGCCGTCACCACCACGGCCGACGAACTCCCGTCCGGGGCCGAGGCCTCGGAGTAGATGTCGACGAGCTGGGTGAGCGAGTAGAGCCCGGTGAACGGCCCGTCCGTGATCCGCTCGTGCTTGACCGTGTCGATCTTCGTCACCGAGAAGCTGTCGAAGACGTACCCGGCCATCGTCGGGGCGACGATCGACGTCATCTCACCGTCTTCGAGGACCGCGTCCTCCAGGGCGTCGGCAAGCTGGGACATCCCGGACTCGGCGCCGGCCTCGGCCGCGTAGTAGGTCCGCTGCTTCCCCAGATCGGTCGTTCCCGAACGGAAGGCGGCCATGGCCGTGGCGTAGACCGTCACGACCAGAATGGACAGAAGGACGAGGATTCCGAGCGTCGCTTCGAGAGCGAAGCCACTCTGGTTCTTGTAGCGCGAAACCGTGCCCGTCCTGTGCGCCGTGCTGCGCATGATCGCTCCGCTGACGAGATCGTCGAGCCCCGGTCGAACCGAGGCGATACCAACGGGTCATGCCGCAAGCGACGTGCCACTCGCCCGAATCTCTCCAAGGCCTTGGGAATTCGAACGTTAGCGTCGTTCCGACGTACCCCCCCATTGCAGTATAGGTGGTACCTTCTTGCCTTAGCAACCACGAAGTGAGAGCCCGATGGGAGGCTCGGAGCCCCGTTGTTCACGGGGTCGCGGGGGGCGGGACGGGGAGTCGGCCCGGAAGGATGTGCGGACGAACGATCTCCGAGCGCTCCAGAGCCGAGCGGGCCCAACACTCCGACCCGAAGACCGAGCTCACCCCGTCGACGACGACCGTTCCACCCACGCGGGCGAGACCGATCAGCCTGGCACCGTGGACGAGACGAAGTCCACCGGTCGTGACGACGAGGCCGTAGAGCGTCGTCCCGTCAAGTTCGAGGTCTCCATCGACGAGGAGGACGGCCGCTCCCTGCCCTCCCCTCAGGGTCAGCGACCCGGCTGTATGGCGCGCCACCGCCTCCGCGGGACAAGCGGCGTCGAGGGGGTCGTACCAGTTCCAGCCGACGCCACACGCGTCCGTCCCCGTGCTCAGGACTCCGATGCTGTCCGGCGCCGGGGGGAGGAAGTCCTCCCAACTGGGCACCGCACCCGGCCCCAGCACCGTGCGCATTTCGAGAGGAGGCCCCGCCTCGGCCGCCACGACCGTCGTGTCCGGGAGCGGGCACGGTTCACCCGCGCCCCCTGCGGGCAGACCGAACACCGCAGGGGCCGCATCGACTTCCACCGCCCGGGACGCGCCGTTCAGCACCGAGTCGGTATCGACCTGACGCACCACCCACGCCGCGTCGTCCCGCATGTCGCCGACGGTCCCCGACGCGAGCATCCACCACAGGTGTGCGGACAGGCGGCGCGCCGTGACCCGCGCCTCGACGTAGCCGACGAGCTCAGTGGATCCGATCGGAACGGTCCCCCCCAGGGGAGTCGTATCCGGTAGGCGAGACGAATCCGCGGGTGACTCGGACCACGAGCGGAGGACCCGGCCTCGTGCGGCCTCGACGAGGACGAGGTCTCGGTGAGCGCGCGCCGCCGACAGCTCCGCCCGAGCCAGGAGAAGGAGCGCGTGTGCGGCCAGGGTCGCGGCCAGGGCGATGACGATCGCGGTGACGAGTGCCGCGCCGGCGACCCCGCTCTTCGTGCGCGGACGCACCGTGCGCGACCGTCCGGGACCGGCGGGGAGTGGGCTCACCTCGGCCCCAGTCGGGTCCGGGGGAGACCGTCCGGACGATCCAGGGACAGCCCCGAAGGTCCTCCTTCGAAGGCGAAGCCTCCGAGGCCCGCACCCGTGATCGGCTGCCGCCCCGACCCGCCACGCCTATAGCGCAGTTCGGACGGACCCAGATGGTACGACCCGGACTCGAACGCTCGAGCCACCACCGGCACCTCCGGAGGGGCAGCACCCAGCCGCCACACCTCCCCACCCCCACCTGCGCACGCAGCCGGATCCACCGTGCGTGCGGCCAGGTCGTGCGGGTGCCACTGCCCACTCGCATCGAGGACGAGGACCGAGTCCTTGTCCGGGTCGACCTGGCGCCCGCCGCGGGGTCGGACGAGGAGCACGGAGTCCCCCGCCGAACCACAGACCTCTGCCGCCACGCGGAATGCCCTGAGCCGAACGGAGTCGGGTGGGAACGACGTCCAGTCCCTGCCGGGCAAACCGGCGGCCAGCTCCGACCTCAGGATCCTGGATGCCAGCCGTTGCGCGTCGAGTTCGGTGCGGGCTTCGTCGTGGCTGCGTGCGGTCGCCTTCAGGCGTGCCAGCGTATCGACGGACAGCTGGAGCAGGACCGTGGTAAGCACCAGCGCCACGAGCACCTCGACGACGGTGGCGCCGGTCACGGCGCGGGAGACGCCACCTCGGCGCGCCGTCACGAGCTCCCGTCCGGGACGGGTGCGACCCGCAGCCGTGTCGCCCCGCTCGTCACGGTGATCGTCGTACCGCCCGAGCCATATGCCCACCGGGCGCGGAATCCGGGGCCGACGAGGCTGTCGGCGCCGGGCGCCGACGGAAGGGAGTCGGTCAACCACTCGGCCACGTGCACGGCGCGCTCGAGTTCGGTCGCATGACGGAGGGTGCGCGCGGCGACGAAGGTCGTCGACAGCGCCGCGAGCACGCCGACCTGGACCACCACCAGGGCCACGACGACTTCGACCAGGGTGAAGCCCCTATTCGACACGAGCTCGCCCCCACGACGACACGACCACACGACGCTCCACCCCGCCCGACGCGAAGCGGACCGAGGCGGAGGCGAAGCGTCCGATCCCCAGGGCGTCGAAGCGGATGACACGGCTCTCCCCGCCACCGAAGTCCATCGTGACCACCCCGCCGACTCCAGCCAACCCGACCGTTCGTTCGACCCGTCCGCCGACGACGACCGATGCGGACGGGGGCGTGCGGTGCAGCACGAGGGCCGCGCCCCGCCCGACCGATCGCGATCGGGTTTCGAGGAGCGCACCCCGGAGATCCGCTACGGCCCGATCGACCAGGATGCGCGAGCGCAGGCCGGAGATCGGAGGAGCGGCGAGACCGAGGAGCGTGGCCAGGATGACGAGGGCCGCTACGAGTTCGACGAGGGTGGTGCCATGGGACATGCACCAACCTCGATGTCTGGCTGGGCGGAGGGATGGCCGCCCGGGACGAATCAGCCCAGGCCGTACTCCTGGATCTTGTACCGCAGCGCGCGGGGCGACAGTTCGAGCAGCTCCGCAGCGTGGGTCTTGTTCCCCCCGGTCCGGTCGAGCGCCAGCTGGATGAGGTGTCGCTCCAGACGTGCGCCGTGGCGCTTCACGGAGAGGTCGTCACCGTCGACGCCGAGGCCCGGCGTATCGGGCGCGGGCCGTCGGACGGCCTCGGGAAGGTCGTCGGGCTCGATGACCGACCCCTCGGTCAACACGAGAGCCCGCTCGAGGACATTCTCCAACTCGCGGATGTTCCCGGGCCAGGGGTACTCGAGCAGGACCTGCATCGCCTCCGGCGAGATCGAGTCGACACCCACACCCAGACGGGACGAGTGTCGCTTCAGGAGGTGACCCGCCAGCTCGGGGATCTCCTCTTTCCGCGCGCGGAGCTGCGGGAGGTGCACGGGGACGACCGCGAGGCGGTAGTACAGGTCCTTCCGGAAGTCGCCGTTCTCCACACCCTCTTCGAGGTCCCGGTTCGTAGCGGAGATGATACGGACGTCGACCTCGAGCGTCTCGGTCGATCCGATTCTCCGCACTTCCCCCTCCTGTAGGGCGCGCAGGAGCTTCACCTGCAGTGCACCCGGGAGTTCGCCGACCTCGTCGAGGAAGAGGGTTCCGCCGTGGGCCGCTTCGAAGAGGCCCTCCTTGTCGCGGTCCGCTCCGGTGAACGAGCCCTTCACGAAGCCGAAGAACTCGGACTCGAGCAGCTGTTCGGGTACGCCACCGCAGTTGACGGCCACGAACGCGGCGTCGGCGCGCGTGCTCTCCCGGTGGAGCATCCGTGCCACGAGTTCCTTACCCGTACCACTGCCTCCCGTGATCAGCACCGCCGAGTCGTACTTGGCGACCTTCTCGACGACGTCCATCGCCTTCCGCATGGCGGGCGATCCGACCACGATCTCTCCGAAGCGGGCATCGGCCCGGACCTCACGCCGGAGCCGACCGACTTCGGCCCGGAGCTGCTCACGCTCCTCGGCCTTGCGGACGATCAGGAGCACGTCGTCGGCGCCGAAGGGCTTGGGGATGTAGTCGTAGGCGCCCTTCTTCATCGCCTCCATCGCCAGATCCAGACCACCGTACGCGGTCATGACCAGGATCAGCGCGGTCCCCCCGGCCTCCTTGTACCGCTCCACGAAGCCGAGCCCGTCGAGCTTGGGCATCCGGACGTCACAGAGGATCATCGCCGGCTGTTGTTCCTTGGCCGTGGCGAGTCCCTGTTCTCCGTCCTCCGCCTGTACGACGTCGTAGCCGGCGTCCTTCAGGATGAGGGTCAGGGACTTTCTGAGGCCTTCGTCGTCGTCGATGATGAGGATCTTCATCAGGTAGCGTTGCCCGCGGGGTTCGGAGGTGTGGGACCGTTGTCTTCTGAATCGTCGGACATCGGGAGCCGTATCACGAAAGCTGCGCCACCTGTGATGCCCTCGTCCAGATCGATGCGTCCGCCCATCCCGTCGACGAGCTGGGCGCAGATGGCCAGACCGAGTCCCGTGCCTTCCCCCGGCTCCTTCGTCGTGAAGAACGGGTCGAAGAGGTGCTCCGCGATCTCGGGGCCGATGCCGGGGCCGTTGTCGGCCACACGAATGGCGATGACCCGCTCGGCCGTGGAGACGAGGTCACCCTCGTCACTCTCGGCCCGTCGGCGGTGCCGATAGTTCACGCCGGGAGGGTCGTCCTCGCGCCGGGTCGGCATGCGCATCAGTTCACCTTCTTCCTCACGGACGGTGACCTCGATGCGGCGATCCGACTGATCCCCCAGGGCGTGCACGGCGTTGAGCAGCAGGTTCACGATCACCTGCTGGAGCCGACGGGGCTCCATGACGACGAGTCCGGCTTCCGCCCGCTCGGGCCAGGCGAGCTCGATGCCGTCGAGCGCACCCTGACTCTCGAGGAGGTCCCGTACGCCGAACACGACCGAGCTCGCCTCTTCCGGCGTCTCGTTTCCGGGCGAAGGGCGAGCGTAATCCAGCAGCCCGCGGACGATGCGGTCGATCCGGCCCGCCTCGGAGCGAATGGCATCGAGGATCTCGGTGTCGCCCCCCTCCCTTTCGACCCGACGCCGGGCGACGTCGACGAAGCCGATGATCGCTCCGAGGGGGTTGCCCACCTCGTGTGCGATGCCGGCCGCCAACGTTCCGACGGACGCCAAGCGGGCCGAACGCACGACCTGGTCCCGGGCCAGGACCAGCTCCCGGTTCGTCTTTTCGAGAGACTGAACGTTCGCCACGAACCGGTACTGGTCGTGGACCAGGCGATCCGCCAGCCGGTTGACGCTGGCCTGAATGGCCCGGAGATCCGGCCGGTACGGGTCCCCGACGCGGTGGTGGATATCCCCGTCGGCAATCTGGAGCACGTCGCTGGCCACCCGGTCGAAGGCCGAGGAGCCGGAGGCCCGAAGGATCCAGGCCGCGCCCCAGGCGATGAGGCCGAGGTGGATCACGGCGAGCACGGTGACAACGAAGGGCCCCACCGCGTGCGCGCGTACCGTCGGTAGGTTGACGACGACCGCGCCGACAGTGACGACCTGGGCGACCAGGAAGAGGAGCGCGAGCCTCGTGAAACGCCTGCGCCAGCCGAACGGGGCTTCGCTCAAAGGTGGCCGATCAGCGTGTGCACATCACGACGGACTGGACCGTCGCGGGTGTCACCTGGGCTGCATTCCCGTGGTAGATCGCGCACCGCTGGTTCGGCATCCCCGCGTGGACCGCAGTGGCGGACCAGCCGGCGCCCGTGGCCTCTCCGACCGTGACGGTCACACCCTCGGACTGCGTGAACTGGAGGGCCGTCAGGTCCGTGGAGAAGGTGTACTGGCTGTTGTGATACACCTCCTGCTGACTGGCGAGGTTCCTCAGGTCGGCCTTCGCGGCCGACAGGAAGGCCTTCTCGCGCGTCGAGGAGAACTTCGGGATCGCAATCGCTGCGAGGATTCCGATGATCACCACCACGATGAGCAGTTCGATCAGTGTGAATCCGGATTGGCGCGTCTTCATGTCCCTACCTCCATCCATCACTGGGGGAACCTGCGTTCAGGCTCCTGGGGGGGGAGCCTCGTCCAGGCCGGGGGGAGGCGCCTGGTCCGGCAAAGCGAAGGGTGGCCTGAGCTCGGCCCAGACCACCCTCACGCTTCATCTCACACCCGCATCAAGTGCGGGGTGTTCTGCTCGAGTCGACCCGGAGGTCAGCTCGTGCAGGCGACCTCACCGGGCTGGCTCGGCGTCGTCGGGGTCGACGGGGCCGTGGCCGTGCCGTAGTAGATCGCGCAACCCTCGGCACCACCGAGAGCAGCGTGCGTCGCCGAAGCGGCCCAGCCGCTGGACGAGACGTTCGACATCGCGACGGTGACACCGTCGGAGTTCGTGAACGCGAGGTCGTCAGCGCTGGAGGTGTAGGCGTACGCGTCCGAGTAGTAGATCTCCTGCTGCGAAGCCAGGTTCTTCAGGTCGGACTTCATGGCCGCGAAGTAGGCCTTCTCCCGCGTCGCGGAGAACTTCGGAATGGCGATGGCCGCCAGGATACCGATGATCACGACGACGATCAGGAGCTCGATCAGGGTGAAACCCTTTTTGTTGTTGTCCTGCATCTTGATACTCCAGGTGTGGTGAAACGGTGATGCTCGTGCCAGAGTAGAGGCAATGTGGAAGCCAAACTCTGCGGCACACATGCAAGTTGTTCATTTTCAACAACTTACGTCAGGTGCATGCGGAGCACCGAGTCCCCCGAAACGCCGTGCCAGGCGTGGGAATTTGCAAACCGCAGGCAGGTTGCAAGACTCCCGAGGGTCCGATTCGGGGCCGTCACCTCACCTCTCGGGCGTCGGCCGTATCGGCCTCGGGGAGCCGGAAGGTCTCCAGCCCGAATTCGGACACTCTGACCGAATCCAGCGCAAATCGGCCTGTTTCCGTGTGCACTCGGGCCCACGCCGTGTCGATGGCGGCGTAGGCCGTCACGCTGTCTCCCTCGGCCTGGGCCACGTACGCCGTGTACATGAAGGCCTGCCAGAACACACCGCGCGCAATCTCGTCCCCCCGCGCCCGTGCCTCCGCCGCTTCCTCGAAGCGGCCCTGGGCCGCCAGGGACCAGGCCAGAAGGTGGTGGCGCGCGGCGTCCGGGTCGTAGACCGCCAGCGACTGCCGCGCCCACTCCTCCGTGCCCGGTGCGTCGCCACGCTCGGCTCGGATGGCCGTCACGAGGCTGTACGCCAGCGGGAACTGCGGGCTGTCGTTGATGGCGTACCGCAGGATGTTCTCGGCTCCCCGGTAGCGCTCCATGTTCATCAGACTGGAGGCGATCTCGGTCATCAGCTGGTACGACGTACCGAGAAGGTTGATGGCGGCCCGGTAGGAGAGGAGGCCTTCGGAGACCTGACCCGCCCGGATGAACTGATCCCCGATGGCCCACTGGGAACGCCCCGACTGAGGATAGTCCTCCAGGAGCTGCTGGAAGACCGTATCCGTGTCCTTCCACGTCGGGTTTCGCGTCCACGTGCGCACGGAGCCCAGGGTCACGGCCACGATCAGTGTGCCCCACGCCACCCGCTTGCGGTCCTGAGCCATCCGCACGATCAGCCACCCGGTGGCCGCCGCGAGCCCGACGGACGGGAGGTACAGGGTGCGCTCGGCCAACAACACACCCGAGAGGAAGAGGGTGTTCGAGACCGGGGACATGGCGATGATGAACCAGACCACCCCGAACGCCGCGGCTCGGGTCGTGTTCGAGCCCCCCTCGAGGACCGGCTTCCGCCACGTGACGAGGGTCAGGGCCAGGACGAGGAGTGCGAGCCCCACGCCGACGATGTTCTCCGGACGCCAGGAAATGGAGATCGGCAGAACGTTCGGTGTGTAGTCCGCCGCCAGGTCCATGGGGAAGACCCAGAGTCGAACGTAGTGCATCCAGATGTCGCCCAGCGTCCAGATCTTCGGGATCTCGGC
>JAUIKL010000051.1 GCA_030430625.1 Gemmatimonadota bacterium | reverse complement strand
CGGTGACCTCGCCCGAGTCGGCCTCCGCCTTGGCGTCGGCATCGCTCTTCGTGGCGCCGGTGGAGAGCACCTGGCCCTCCCGCGAGCCGTCCCGATAGACCGTCACGCCCTTGCACCCGAGGCTGAACGCCAACTCGTAGATCTGCCGAACGTCCTCCTCCGTGGCTTCGCGGGGGAAGTTCGTCGTCTTGGAGATCGCCGAATCCGTGTGCTCCTGGAAGGCCGCCTGCATCCGGACATGCCACTCGGGCGTGATGTCGTGGGCCGTGCGGAAGATCCGCTGAACGGCCTCCGGCACCTCGTCGAAGTGGATGTGCCCCTCGTTCGCGATCCGCTCCATCAACTCGTCGGAGTACCAGCCCCCTTCCTCGGCCATGCGGACGAAGTCCGGGTTCACGTCGGGCATCAGGACACCCGCCTGGTTCCGCATGAAGGCGACGGCGAACATCGGCTCGATCCCACCCGAGCAGCCGGCGAAGATCGAGATCGTGCCGGTCGGCGCCACCGTCGTGAGGTTGCAGTTTCGAAGGGTCCGCTCGGGGCGAATCCGGCTGCCGTCGTCACGCGTGGCCGCCTTGTCGTCCGGTCCCCAGATCGACGCCTCCCACGCCGGGAAGACCCCGCGGGTCTCGGCCAGGCGCTCCGATGCGTTCCTCGACTCCTCGTTGAGGAACTCCATGACCCGGCGACCGAGCTCGACACCCTCGGCGGAATCGTAGGGGATCCCGAGCCGGACGAGCATGTCCGCCCACCCCATCACACCGAGACCGATCCGGCGGATGTTCTGCGCCAGGTCGTGGATCTCGGGGAGGGGATAGACGTTGGCGTCGATCACGTTGTCGAGGAAGTGCGTAGCCAGGTGGATGACCTGCTTGAGCGCCTCCCAGTCGATGCCCTCGTCCGGATCCACTCCGGGACGAGCCTCAGGCTTCACGAACTTCCCGAGGTTCACACTTCCGAGGTTGCAGACGTCGTACGGGAGGAGCGGCTGCTCACCACACGGGTTGGTCGCCTCGTACGAGCCAAGCGCGGGCACCGGGTTGTACTCGTTGGCCCGGTCGATGAAGAAGGTGCCGGGCTCACCCGTGAGCCAGGCCCCGTGGATGATCATGTCGAAGATCTCACGGGCGTTCTCCTGACCGACGACCTCCCCGTTGCGCGGGTTCACCAGGTCGTACGTCCCGTTCTCCTGGACCGCCTCCATGAAGGCATCCGTGATGGCGACCGAGATGTTGAAGTTCGTGACCTGGCTCGTGTCGTTCTTGCAGGTGATGAAGCTCCGGATGTCGGGGTGATCGACCCGGAGGATGCCCATGTTGGCGCCCCGCCGTGTCCCGCCCTGCTTCACCACGTCCGTGCTCGAGTCGTAGAGCTTCATGAAGGAGACCGGACCGGACGCGACGCCCATCGTCGAACGGACCGTCTCACCCTCGGAGCGGAGGCGCGAGAAGGAGAAACCCGTGCCGCCACCGGACTGGTGAACCAGGGCCATCGACTTGAGCGTGTCGTAGATCCCGCTCTGCCCATTGGAGAGCGCGTCGTCCACGGGGAGTACGAAGCACGCGGAGAGCTGCCCGAGCGGACGACCCGCGTTCATGAGCGTCGGCGAGTTCGGCTCGAACTTCCCGTTGATCATGAGGTCGTAGAACTGGCGGGCGACCTCGTCGACGGCCGAGTCGGACGCCCCGTAGTCGCCGTCCACACCGGCGATCGTGCGCGCCACGCGCCAGAACATGACCTCCGGCTCCTCGATCGGCTCGCCGTCACCGTCCTTCTTCAGATACCGGCGCCCCAGAACGATACGAGCGTTCTCCGTCAGCTCCGCGGAGGGCAGATCCTCCGGTAGTACGTCGTCGAAGATGACGGACCCCTTCCGGGGGCGAGGCTCGTGAACGCGCATGCGACGGTACTCCGTGTGGAAAACGTGGTGAAAAACGTTGGACGTAGAGGTTGAAAAACGGCGGGAGCCCGCTCCCGCCGTGCATTCGCGTGTGGAAAACCCTCCGAGCCCTACCAGATATGGGGCAGGGCCATACTAGGCACCCTATATCTTGGGGTCAAGCGGCAGAAAATGCCGTCGGATGTTCCCCCTGTAGGAGGGTACGGCAGCCCTGGGTTTTCGGTATATATTCGGGACGAATCTCTTCGCCGCAAGGGGGGTCTCACGGGCGGAGACCATCGTCCCCCGGCTTCGGGCCGAATCCTGGACTCAGAAGGGGAGGCCTACGCGGAACCACCCTCGGACACCACTCCCGGGGATCTCCACGAGGGGTACACCGACGCCGCCGCGGAGTCGCAGCTGTACGTCGAAGAGTGCGAGGACCTCCGCCGTCAGCTCTCCTCCGACGGAGGCCAGCGTCGATCGACGCCCGTTCACGAAGCCGTCCGACGAGATGCCCGGCCCCCAGCCGTTTCCGGTGTCGAAGAAGAGAGACACCGCCGACCGATCGAGGTGGATCGGCCAGGCCCGGAAACCGTGGTTCCCCAGCCAGAGCGGGATGCGCCAGTCCACGGATGCCGTCCACGCGTACCGACCGAACCGCGATGTCGGTGCGTACCCCCGCACAGGGAAGAAGATGAAGGACCCACCGAACGCCTCGAGCCCCGTCAAGTTCTCCGGCTCGCCGGACGCCCCTCCGACCCGGTACAAGCCGATGCCGGCCGCGGGCCCCCGCGCGGCTCCCGCGGCCACCTGGACGGCCAGGACCTGCCGGCCGTACCCAGTCCTCCAGAGGGGGAGCGCGGCGCGCACCCGGCCGCGGACCTCATCGAAGGATCGATCCACTCCCGACACCCCGGCCAGAGAGTCGGGGACCGTGGCATCCGAGGCACGACGAGCGAGCCCGAAGACGCTCAGCCCCTTCGACGCCCCCATCTGGAAGGCGAAGGCGCGGGAGGTACTGAAGGTGGTCGAGAGCGCCACTTCGTGGGATCGAGCGGTGGGCCGGGCCAAAGCGAACTCGGTCGTCGGGCGCAGCCGCCCATCCCAGACCTCCCTCGCCTCCCACACGATGCCGCCCGACAGGGTGAACGAGAGGTTCCGTCGCCAGGAGGGCACCAGGTACGTCACCCCGCTGGCCAGCGCCCGCTCGCGCTCGATCGAGAACAGCGTGTCCCCAGACGCCGCGACGGTCTGCCCCCCCGACAACCAGTTCTGCCGCGCCGAGAAGGACAGCTGCGGGTTCCCCAGCCCCCCGTACACGTACGAGGCCGCCGCCGACAGCTTCTCACCCGCCGGCGCGAAGGAGGCGGACGCGCCCCATGCATGGCGGCCCACGAGGTCCCGGCCACCGGTCTTGATCCCGAGGCCGACGCCCAGCAACTCCCGACTGGGCAGGACGAGCGAGTCGGCCCGGACCGAGGCCGCCACCACCTTGTCGGTGCTGACGATCTCCCAGTACGTCGGCCCCACCGTGGGCAGGGCCGAGTACGACTCGATCTCGACCGTCGACGAGCCCCGCGGCCCCTGCCCGATGGCGACGAAGCGCGGGGCAGCCGATGGTGCCTCGAGCGCGCCGCCGGGCCTGAAGGGGGTGCGTTCGACGAACCAACCGTCGACGTGGTAGCCGGCGAAGTAGAGCCACTGGCCCTGCGGGTCCACGGCAGGGTAAGCGGCACCGGTGCGGACATTGGTCAGGAGGATCGGGTCGCCAGCGCGACCGTCCGCTGCCACCTCGGAGGCGAGCACGTTGATGATCCCCGTCCGATCCGAGCTCCAGATCAGCCAACGACCGTCGGCGCTCCACGTCGACTCGAGGTCGAGCGCCCGATCCCTCGACACCCGATCGACCATCGCTCCCGACCGAGCGTCCAGGATCACGATGTCGTGATACCCGCCAGGCTCCCACCGTGTCGCCGCGATCCAGCGGCCGTCGGGGGACCAGCTCGGGTACGCCCAGTGAACGTCCGCATCGGGCGCGACCCACTCGGTGATGTCTCCGGTCTCGACGTCGACACGCACGAGGCTGTTGGTTCCGCCGCCCTGCCGAACGGCGATCGCCGTCCCTCCGTCGGGTGACACCGTCGGCTGACTCACCCGGGCGCCCCGCGTGAGGCGTCGCTCCGAGCCGTCGAGGTCACGGACGTACAGGTCGTCCCATATGTCGTAGGGTCCGTCCCGCTCGAGTTGGGCCAGGAGAAGGCGATTCCCCGGAAGCCAGGCGAAGGTCGCGGTACCGTTCGTCCGGCCGATCGGTCGAATCTCCCCCGTGGCCAGCTCCTGCACCCGGATCTCGGAGTCCGAGTTTCCGTCCGCACTCGCGAAAGCCAGGTAGCGCCCGTCCGGCGAGACCTCCGGGTGGATCGCGACCCGCCCGGTCCCCCCGACAGCTTCACCTTCGGTGACAGGCCCGTGGGCCGCGAGCCGATCGTCGAGGTCCGCGAGTTCAGCTTCGAGTTCGGCCCGCCACGCTTCCCACTCGTCCGTCAGCGACGCTCCGAAGGCGGCCCGCCCCGCCGAGTCGAGCCGGTACGGGACCCACTGGCGAGCGATGGCGACGACGAACGCCCCCATGCGCTCCTGTCCGTGCTTGTGGAGGAGGTAGTCGAAGAAGAGCGAGCCGTAGGCGTAGGGCCGGTTTCCGGTCGGCCACTGGGGAGAACGTCCCGAGGCCTGGTCGATCGATTCGAAGCGGCCTTCGAGCACGGCCGTTCGGATCTGCATGTCGTGGAAGGTCCCGTGGACCCGTCCCCCCTGCGTGAGGTGCGACTCGTACCAGGTGGCCAGCCCCTCGATCACCCAACGAGGCGTCCCCAGCTCCGGGAAGAACGGCCACTCCGCGCTCACGCGCCCGAAGATCGACCGCACTGCGCGTCCGATCGGGTTGAGGCTCAGGTCGAGGTGGACGATGTGGGCCAGCTCGTGCGTGATCACGAGTTCGAGCCACTCGTCCGAATACCCGATCGACCAGGCGTCCACCGGCGGGCGGGCGTAGACGACGATCCGGTTCGACGGCGTCACCCCCGCGAAGCCGTTCGAGCGGTCGTAGTGGTCGGTGACCAGGAGGTCGATGCGGTCGTCCGGCGGGTCGATGAAGGCGTCCGACAATTCGTCCCACGCCCGCTCGGCCCGATCGGCCGCCCGCCGTCCCAGGGGCTCGAGGGCCTCGGGGAAGGTCACCCGAAAGTGTTCGGTCGTGAGGGTCCGCCACGCCTCGTTCGGCGCCTGTGCCGACAGGGGGGCGGAGACCACGGTGGCCGCACACAGCACGACGCCTGTCCCCCAACGCTTGAAATGGCCCGGTGCCGTCACCACTCTACCCTCTCCTGGCCCTCGACCCATCTCGAATGTCCGCGAAGAAGAGCATCTGGTTCCACATCGGGCACGCATTGGAACGCGCCCGACTCGCGCCCGACCGCGGGAAGAAGCGGTCCCTGAGCGGACTGGCCGAACGAGCGGCCGAGGTCCTCCCGGAGCGCGCGGTCGACAAGCGCCCCGAGCGCAACGAGCGGGGCCTTCCGGTCCTTTCCGACGCTCTTCCCGAGTTGCCACAGGCCGACGAACTCGTGGCGGCGTCCATCGCCATCGCCGTGGACCAGCTCCTCGCTCGGTGGACCGGAGCCAGGACCCCGACCGTAGCGGGGCTCGTTCGAGCGTGCGCGGCCGGAGCGACGGCCGCGATCCTCGTCGACCTCGTCCGCCCCCTCCTCAGGGGAGACGACCGTGTGGGTGCTCTGGACGACGGGGTGGCCGATCGACTCTTGTCCGGCGTCGGCCAGGGCTTGGTCTACGGAGGCGTGATCGAGCCGCGCCTCCCGGGACCGGCGCTGATCAAGGGGGCCGTCTACGGCTCCGCGGAGTACGCGTCCGACCCCGTCGGCGGCCTCGCGTCCCTGCTCGGGTCTCACACGCCACAGCGGCGGATCCCCTTCATCGGGGAACTGGTCGATCGCGCCGAGCCACACGAGCGGGCCTACCTCGAACACCTTGTTTTCGGCATCGCGCTGGCCATCCTCTACGATTCGAGTCCATCGAGGAGCGGGATCGACCACGAGGACGAGGAGTAGCTCGCACCGTCCGCACCCGGACTTACATACGAATCCGGACAGCGGGGGATCCCACTCGGGGACGCGGTCGCGGCGTTCGAACGCTCCTCGGGCGGAAGGATTCCCAGGAGTTGCGCCCCGCCCTGTTCGGGGAGTCCGAAAGCGCGGACGAAACAGAATGCTCCTGGGCGCCCTTGAACGGCGGAGCCGACGTAGCGCGCTGCGAGCCCGTCCCACTGATCGACCAGCACGTACCGGGCGCCCACCTCGTCCGCCAGCGCGAGCTGCTCGTCCGCCGACACGGTGAAGGCGAAGGCCCGGCTCGGCACACCGCCGTGGGTGTAGAAGTGTCGTGGTTTCCTGGTGAGTACGGCCGAGCCGTCGGGCAGTCCGATGCCCGACCAGGCGGCGGCTTCGATGAACGCGCCGACACGTGGGCCGTAACACGACCACGGTCCGTTCTGGGCGGCAAAGGCTGCGCACGCCTCGTTCTGCTCCCGGGCATCGAGCGTCGTCCGGGCCGCGGGAAAGAAGAGGACCAGGAACGCGATCGCGCCGACCGCCTTCAGGGCGGGCGCCGGAAGGCGTCCCTCGAGCGAGCGCACGGCCACCACAGCGTAGACGAGGAGGAGTGGGAAGAGCGGGAGCGCGAACCGATCGCCCCCCCAGACCGGTGGCCAGAGGAGGACCAGCCCGACGTACAGTGGGACGAACAACTCCACGACGCCGACGCGGTCCCGCACGGACAGCACCCAGCCGGTCACCGCCCCGACCACGAGTAGGCCACCGATCAGGGCGAGCCCCGACGTGCCCGATCCGACGATACCTGCGGGCACGTGCTGGAAGAGGTAGCCACCGCCATTCTCGACGATGCGGCCGAAGAGCCCACCGAGTCCGATGCGTCCCAACTCGGGCTGATACGGATTCACCATCCAGAACTCGGTCCCGTACTGCGCCACCCCTTCTCCTCGGCCACGGAGCGACCAGGCCAGCATCGGAAGTCCGAGCCCGGCACCCACGGCAGCCAGGGACCTCCATCGGCGAGTCAGCCCCAGGGAGGCCAGGAGCGCGACGACGAGCGGAAGCCCGGCCGAGCGAGTGAAGTAGGCCAGACCGACGAGAACCGTCCCGACCGCCAGCCACCTCACCGGTCCGGCCCCGACACGATCCGAACGGTCGAGCGCGTAGAGAGCGCCCATCGTGAGCGCGATGAAGAGAGGGTCCGACAGCACCCAGTGGCTGTAGTAGACGAAACCCGACGACACCGCGATCACAGCCGCCACACCGAACCCCGCCCACGGCCCGATCCGGCGCTCCGCCCACAGGAAGGTCAGGAGCGTGGTCAGGATCGTCGGGACGGCCGCCGACCACTTCAGCGCGGCCCATGTCCGGGCACCGGCTCCGATCATTCCGGCCAGGACGACCGGAAAGAGCGGCGGGTACTTGGTGTGTGGGAGACCCGCCGGGTCGAAGACGTCGGTATACCCGGCCCCCGTGAGCAGCCCGTGAGCGAGGGCGACGTAGCCCGAGTTGTCTCCGCCCGTGTGGGGGATGCCCGTGAAGCCGAGGACGACGAAGAGAGCCGACAGCGCCGCGGCGCCGCAGGCGAGCCCCAATCGGAGGCGCGAATCCGACACACGCTCATCCGACACGCGAGGACCCGTCACGCGTTCATCCGTCATGTCGGAAGCACACCAGGGATCGATGCGATCACCCCGTCCGCTTCCTCGAGTCGTCGGCGCGCCGCGGACGCGTCGATCGAGAGCCGGCCCATCACGAGCGCCGTCTTCACGTGCCCGCCGGCCCGATCCAGCAGTTCACGGGCCGCGTCCCGATCGACGTCGAGCAACTCCAGGAGAATGCGCTCACCCCGGTCCTGCAGCTTCTCACACGTCACCTGGAGATCGACCATCAGATTTCCGTACACCTTCCCGAGCCGCACCATCGCGCCCGTCGTGATGGTGTTCAGGACAAGCTTCGTGGCGGTCCCCGCCTTCATCCGGGTCGACCCGGTGATCACCTCGGGACCGACGAGGGGGGCGATCACCACGTCGACCTTGTCGATCAACTCCGGGGAGGGCGGCGTGCACAGCAGGAAGCCGACGCGCGCCCCGCGCTCCCTCGACCGGTCCACGGCCCCGTGCACGTAGGGCGTACTTCCCGACGTGGCGATCCCCAGCACGAAGTCGTCGGGGCCGACTCCGAGTTCGTCCATGGCGGCGGCTCCGTCGGCCGGGTGATCCTCCGCACCCTCCTGGGCCCGCACGAGCGCCTCGTACCCACCCGCGATCACTCCGCGGACCATCGACGGGTCGGTTCCGTACGTGGGGGGCATCTCGGCGGCGTCGAGCACACCGAGCCGTCCAGACGTGCCGGCTCCCACGTACACGAGCCGGCCGCCTGCGCGGAACGCCGCCTCGACGAACGCCATCGCCCGGGCGATCGATTCCCGCTCGGCGCCGACGGCGTCGGCGATCTTTCGGTCTTCGTCGTTGATCAGATCGACGATCCCGAGGGGGTCGAGTCGGTCGATCCCGGTCGACGCCGGGTTGCGTTGCTCGGTGAGTCTGGGGTCGCGCATGACAGCTTGTGACGGGACGAGGGCGCGCTGATCTTCAGCGGCGCCCGAAGCTACGGGTCCCCGCCGAGCACCGGCAACGAACCCCCTACCCTTCCGGACGATCCATGCTGCCTCGCCACCACACCGGTCCGTCACGCCGGCACGCCCTTTCCGCCCGCGCCGTCGTAGCCGGCGCGCTGACCCTCGTCGCGGCCCTCGGCTGTGCACCGGAAGAGGAGGCCGCGTCCGGCCTCTTCCCCGAGGGTTGGCGGTATGGAGCCGACGCGGCGCCGGTGACCGCGGCGACCGGCATGGTGGTGACGACGGACCGGTACGCGAGCCAGGTCGGTGTCGGCGTTCTGCGCGCAGGTGGCAATGCGGTGGACGCGGCCGTGGCGGTCCAGTTCGCCCTGGCCGTCGTCAATCCGGAAGCCGGCAATATCGGCGGCGGAGGCTTCATGGTTCTGCGCACGGCCGACGGGGAGACGGCGGCGATCGACTACCGGGAGAAGGCCCCGCTCGCCGCCACACGAGACATGTACCTCGACGAGAACGGAGACCTCACCGACAGGTCGGTCGTCGGTCACCTGGCCGCCGGCGTCCCCGGGACCGTCGACGGCATGTGGGAAGCGCACCAGCGATACGGGACGATGGCGTGGGACGACCTCGTCGAACCGGCGATCCTCCTGGCGGACGGTTTCGAGGTCGGCGAACGCTTCCTCGGGTCCCTCCAGCCGACCATGATCGAGGCCCTCAGCGCCTTTCCGGCCTCGGCGCAGCAGTTCCTGCCCCGTGACGGCGCTCCTCCCCTGGTCGGAGACACGCTGCGACAGCCGGACCTGGCCGCCACCCTTCGACGGATCCGCGACGAGGGCCCCGACGGCTTCTACCGCGGTGAGACCGCCGATCTGATCGTGGCCGAGATGGAGCGAGGGGGCGGAATCATCACCCACGAAGACCTCCTCCAGTACACGCCGGCGTGGCGAGACCCGATCACCTTCACCTACCGCGACCACACGGTCCACTCGATGCCCCCGTCCTCCTCCGGCGGGGCCACGATGGCCGAGATGGCAAACATTCTCGAGCGGTACGACCTGTCCGGGATGGGTTATCAGTCGGCCGAGGCCATCCACCTGTACGCCGAGGCGTGGAAGCGAGCGTACGCCGATCGGAACCACTATCTGGCGGATCCGGACTTCGTCGACATGCCGCTCGACCGCATGACCTCGTCCGCCTACGCCGCCGAGCGGGCCGCGTCGATCTCGGTCGACGCGGCCACGCCCTCGACCGAGGTCGGTCCGGGGATGGAGGAGGGGCCGGACGAAGGCGAGAACACGACCCATTTCTCGATCGTCGACGCGGACGGGAACGCGGTCTCGGTGACGACCACGATCAACTCGTGGTACGGCAGCAAGGTCACCGTCACCGGCGCCGGCTTCGTCCTCAACAACGAGATGGACGACTTCGCAGCCAAGCCGGGCACGCCGAATCAGTTCGGTCTGGTCCAGGGAGAGAACAACGCGGTGGGCCCCGGAAAGCGTATGCTTTCGGCCATGACGCCGTCGATCGTCGTGGCCCCGGACGGCGAACTCCTGATGGTGACCGGAACCCCGGGCGGATCGACGATCATCACCACGGTCTTCCAGACGATCTCGAACGTGCTCGACTACGGCATGAACGTCGTCCAGGCCGTCAACGCGCCACGTGTGCACCACCAGCATCTCCCGGACCAGATCTACTACGAAGCCGGAGGGCTCGATCCCGCTACCGTCGCACGACTCACCGCCATGGGCCACACGATGGTCGAGCGGAACGACGTGTCCGGGGATGTGCAGGCGATCCTGGTGACGAGTGCCGGGCTCACCGCGTGGTCGGATCCCCGCCGGGGCGGCGTCGCGATCGGGTACTGACCGACGGCATGTCACCCGCCGTCTCCGTCGTCCTGGCCACGCGGGATCGCGCACCGATTCTGTCGTGCACCCTCGACGGGATCCTGGCCCAGACGGGCGTCTCCTTCGAGGTCGTCGTCGCCGACAACGGGAGCTCCGATGGCACGTCCGCCCTGTTGCGCCGCCTGTCCGTAGAGCGGGACCTCGTTTACGAGACCGTACCGGAGCCGGGGAAGAATCGGGCCCTGAACGCCGTCCTCCGGCACGCCCACGCGCCCCTCGTCGTCTTCACCGACGATGACGTGCTGCCGCAGCCGCACTGGTTGTCCGAACTGGCCCGGGCGGCCGACCGCTGGCCGCAAGCGGACATCTTCGGCGGGCGGACGGGTCTGGCCTGGCCCCCCGGCACACCGGACTGGCTCGTCGAGAGTCCCGAACCGGCGCTGAACTTCGCTCGCTTCGACCACGGGGACGAAGAGCGGATGATCGAGTGGCCACCCTTCGGCCCGAACTGGGCCGTCCGCTCCTCGGTCCTCGAGACCCACCGGTTCGAGCCGGGCGTCGGGCCCGATGGGACCGGCGGTTACGCGATGGGCTCGGAGACGGAGTTCATGCTCAGACTCATGGATCGGGGGCACCGCGTCGCCTACGTACCGACCGCAGAGGTCCGCCACATCGTGCGTCCGGAACAGCTCCGTCGGGAAGCTCTGATCGCGAGGAGCCACCGACACGGACGGGGTTGGGCGAGAGTCTTCGAGCCGTCGCCCGACGTCCCGTACCTCTTCGGTGTGCCCCGCTGGCGCTGGCGCGAAGTCGCGGGGGCGCTGGCGGCCCACGTCGGCGCCGAGGTGCGACGCGCCGCCTACCCGATCCGCCTGGAAGCGGCCATGCGCTTCCACCGGAGCCGGGGAAGCGTGGTCGAGTACAGGCGAATGGCGCGAGTGAAACATCGGTCGGGCGGAGGTGTGTAGGGGGCGCATGCATTCTCTGCGAACGATCCTTCCGTACTTCCGCCCGTACCGGGTCGGCCTCTTCTGGGGGATCGTGTGCGTCGTGTTCGCGAACGCCTTCCAGATCGCGGGGCCGTGGTTCATGAAGCTCGCGATCGACGCGCTGGGCGACCCCGACGCCACGCGGAGACAGATCGCCGTCTTCGCCGCCCTGATCGTGGCCGCCTCGTTCATCGGCGGGGCCTTCCGCTTCGGCATGCGTCAGCTCCTCAACGGAGTCTCCCGCCGGATCGAGGCCGACCTTCGGGACGACTTCTTCGACCACCTCCTCCGAATGGACGCCACCTTCTACGGCTCCACCCGGACCGGGGACCTGATGAGTCGAGCCACGAACGACACCCTCGCCATCCGGATGGCCGCCGGCCCCGCGATCATGTACACGGTGAACACGATCGCATCGTTCGTATTCACCCTCGCCTTCATGCTGGCGATCAGCCCGAAGCTGACGATGTATGCGCTGATCCCGATGGTCGTGCTCCCGCCCATCGTCCTGATCTTCGGCGGGATCATCCACCGCCGCTTCGAGGAGATCCAGGAGCAGTTCTCCTCCCTCTCGACCTTCGTGCAGGAGAACCTTTCCGGTGTGCGCCTGATTCGCGCGTACGGTCAGGAGGACGCACAGCGGAGCCAGTTCGACGACTACAACCTGGACTACCGAGCCCGGAACATGCGGCTCGTTTTCACGGCGGGCTTGTTTCACCCTCTCCTGATGCTGATGGCGGGTACGGCGGTCGTCATCGTGACGGGGTTCGGTGCGCTCGAAGTGATGAGGGACGCGATCTCTCTCGGAGACTTCGTGGCGTTCGGCTTCTATCTCACGCTACTCATCTGGCCCATGATCGCGCTGGGCTGGGTCGTCAATCTGTACCAGCGGGGGGCCGCATCGATGGGCCGGATCAACCGGATCTTCGATACCGAGTCGGCCCTCGCCTTCCCAGAGCCGCCTCAGTCGGTGAGCGCCGCCCGAGGGACGATCGAGTTCAAGAACGTGAGCTTCCGGTATCCCGATACGGAACGCCCGGTTCTCGAGGACGTCAGCTTTCGCATCGAAGCCGGTCGCACCGCGGCCATCGTCGGGCCGACCGGCTCGGGCAAGACGACGATCGTCGCTCTGATGACGCGGCTGTACGATCCGACGGAAGGAGAGATCCTGCTCGACGACGTGCCGCTGACCGAGGTCGACCCGGCCGAGCTGCGCGGACTCTTCGGCGTCGTGCCGCAGGACCCCTTCCTCTTCTCCGACACCATAGCCGGTAACATCGGCCTCGGGGTCGAGGGTGAGCCGCTACCGGACGACGTGGGAGAGGGGACGACCGAGATCGCCCGGGCTGTGCGGACCTCGGCCGAGGTCGCTCAGCTGCACGGTCAGATCGAGGACTTCCCGGCCGGCTACGGGACGCTGTTGGGCGAGCGGGGGATCAACCTGTCCGGAGGGCAGAAGCAGCGGGCCACCCTCGCGCGCGCGCTCGCGAGAGACCCGACGATCCTCGTGCTCGACGACGCCCTGAGTGCCGTCGACACGCACACGGAGAGCTCGATCCTGAGCGACCTCAGGAACGTCACCCGCCTTCGTACCTCGATCATCATCAGCCACCGCGCCTCGGCCGTCATGGACGCCGACACGATCCTCGTTCTCGACGAGGGCCGGATCGTCGAACACGGGCGCCACGAGGATCTCATCGTCGGCGGGGGTACGTACGCCCGCCTCCTTCGGCGTCAGATGATCGCCGAGGATCTGGCGGCGACCTCGTAGGCGAGCGCGGTCGCCCGGATCCGCTCCAGAACGGGGCTAGATCCGCTCCAGCTAGATCCGCTCCAGAATGAAGGCGGGCGTGTAGCGGTTGAGCCACGCCGCCAGCACCGTCAGTCGACCGGTCAGGAGCAGAACACCGAGCACGATGAGCAGGATACCCGAACTCTTCTCGATGATCGGGATCCATCGCCGGAACTTCTGGAAGGTCTGCAGAAACCAATCCAGGGCGAGCGAAGCCGTGAGGAAAGGAACGGCCAGTCCGAGCGAGTAGACACTCAGCAGGCCCACCCCCGCCCACATGGTGTCCTGGGTGGCGCCGTACGTCAGAATGGCGCCGAGAATCGGGCCGATGCACGGAGTCCATCCAGCGCCGAAGGCCATCCCCACCCCGAGTGTTCCCAGATAGCCGGCCGGCTTGTCGTGGAGGTGAATCCGCTTCTCGCGCATGAGCGGGGTGAGCTTGAAGACCCCGGCCAGGTGCATGCCGAGGACGATGATGATCACTCCGCCGATCCGGGCGATCCAATCCTGGTAGGCCCGGAAGAACTGTCCCAGGAACGACGCCGACGCGCCGAGCAGGATGAAGATCGACGAGAAACCGATCACGAAGAGAAGCGAGTGGATGAAGGTCGCTTTGCGGTTCACCCCCTCCTGCAGGTCCTCGAGACTCATCCCGGTGACGAAGGTCAGGTAGCTCGGGACGAGCGGGAGCACACACGGCGATAGGAAGGAGAAGACGCCCGCGGTGAATGCGATGGCGATTCCGATGTCGACTTCGTTCACGATCTCTCTCTGTCGGCGCGTCCCCGGAGGTCCGCCGGTTCGATTTCCACACGCTCTCCCAGGAGCGCACGTCTATTGCGTTCAGCCTCTTCTTCTTCCTTCCGGGCGCGCCGTGCCTGCGTCAGCGCACGGACCCCCGTGACCACGCCGACCCAGGCGGCCAGGAACGCCACCACCCCTCCGACCACGGCGGGAAACAGCCCGGAGAACCCGGCCATGAGCAGGATGGCCAGGGAGAGCGCCCCGAGTACGGTGCGGTCCTCCCTGCCGAGCAGTCGGTTCCCGGCCAGCGCCTCTCCGAGCGCACTCCCCGCACGCACCATCGACGCCATCGTCCACCGACCCGGTCCCAGCCCCGCCTCGCGGAAGCGCTCGAACCGGGCCGCCAGATCCGGATCCGGATCGAGCGACTCCGTCGACATTCCTACGGCTGTGGACACGGTGCGATCTCCGATCGTTGTTCCGCCCGGCAGTACGATCTCGACCGAGCTGGCCAGGTCGGCCAGGAAGAGGCCCTCCATCTGCCCACCGAGATCCGCATCCAGAACGCCTACGTCCAACTCCCAGTTCCCGAGGAGGCTGGCTGAGTTGAGATTGCTCGACCCTACCCGGCTCCACACGCCGTCGACGACCACGGTCTTGGCGTGGATCATCGGGCCCTGCCACTCGAAGATCCGGACGCCGGCTTCCATGAGCCCACGGTACCCCCCGCGCGAGATCGAGCCGACGATCGGCCAGTTGTTGTTGGCGGGGACGAGGATTCTCACGTCGACGCCGTGCTGCGCCGCCGCGGCCAGGGCCTCGCTCAGCGGGCGGGGCGCGACGAAGTACGCGTCGGTGATCCAGATCGATCGACGAGCCCGGGCCGCCGTCAGGTGAAGGGTGCGATAGACACGAGCCCTTCCCGGCTCACCCTCGATGAGCCAGACCGGAACGCCACCGGCGTCGACCGGCTCGGC
>JAUIKL010000289.1 GCA_030430625.1 Gemmatimonadota bacterium | reverse complement strand
AGCGTCCATGTCCTCGGTACGGCCGAGGTCATTCAGGAGTTGTACACGGGACCGGACGGCACCGTCCTCATCGACACCCCTCGTTGGCCGGACGTCAGGCGACTCTTCCTCAGTCACCTGGGCTTCAGGACCCGGATCCTACAGGCGGACGCTCTTCCGATCGACGGGACGATCCTCATCGAGCCGCAGCCGGTGGGCATCGAGGGCTTCGAGGTCGAGGCCCGGGGGGAACTGTGCCCGATCGCACCCGACGACAGCGCGCGCGCCCTGTGGTCCGAGGTGGCGAGCCGCTACGCGGACGACACGGGACGGCGACGCCTGGCCGGCACGTCGCTCCGCGGCGCGGGACCGGTCCGTGAACCCTACCTCTACCGGGTGGACTCCGACCGGCTCGAACCCTCCGAGGATCGGATCGCCCCAGGGGTCTACCGGCCCGGTGTGCCACGCGGAGAGTCGCTCGAGCAGCGGGTCGAAGAGGATGGATACGCGTGGGAGCCTCCGCGCATCACGTACGGTGTTCGAACCCTGGCGTGGGAGTACCCGCGTCTCGAGAGCTGGCACGCGTATCACTTCGCCACGGAGGCGTTCGGGCGACTCCACGACTTCACCGTCGTCGGCGAACGGTATGGCCGCACGATCCTGGCCTTCTGTCCGGCGGGTGGCGCCGACGGCCTCAGGGGCCTCCTCGAGGTCGTACCCGGGCATCGCCTCGTGCACGCCGAGTGGCTGATCGGGAGTGACGAGCCTCACGAGGGCGCCGGAGGCGAGGTCGTTTTTCAGACCTACCACGAAAGCCAGGGCCGCAAGCCGCACCTGTTGGCCTGGCGGGGCATCTTCTTCCGACACAGCGGGCGCACGCCGCCTTACCCGGAACTCGGTCGGGACTACTTCCGGGAGGTCCGGGACGAGATGGAGTGGCGAGTCCTGCCGCCGGGGTGATCGCCCCCCCTACGATCCCGCTCTCGCTGCCAACTGCCGCAGGGCGGCCTCGAACAGCAGGTCGTGGTAGTTCTCGACGTTTTCGGCCGTCAGCGGAATGAACTCGTCCAATTCGGCTGGATTGCCCTCCGCGATCTCCCCGTTCGGCGTGATGGTGTGCCCGATGTTCCACATGAAGTGGAAGAGCGGCGTGTCCTGACCCGGGAAGGTCAGCACCTCCTCCCACTCCCAGGTGTTCGAATAGCCACCCGGCGGCATGCCGACGACCGGGCCGAGATCGTTGTCCACGACCTGGTGGACGAACTGATCGAGGTGGGACCCGCCGTCTGGCCCACTCATCACCGCGAAGGGGCCTCGGAAATGCACCTCGGCGGGCTGCAGGACCCCATCGCTGTCCTTCGGCGCGTGGGCGGACTTGAAGGGCACGTTCGTCGTGTACGCGTCCCCGCGAGCCAGAGCGGGCATGACGTCCTCTTCGAGCCATTCCATCAGCCATGACCCGTCGTCGATCAATTCGGGGGTCTCACCGTCCAGGAAGGTGTTTTCTCCGAACGACGCTCGGCGCTCCTCCACGAACGGCTCGATCACGTCCGAAATGCGGAGGTTGCCGAACGTCGTCTTGAACGGCTTCGACTGGAGCCGCTGGAGGGCGTACGCCCCCCGCGATCCACCGCCGCTCCGCGTCACGTCGATCAGAAGGGTGTAGTCGAGGAGGCCCTCTCGCTGAGCGAGCTCCATGAGGGCGTCGACATCGTCGATCATCGTCTCGCGGAAGCCCGTCCAGACGAGGACGCCGATGCGGCGAGGGTGATCGACGAAGAAGTCGAAGGTCACGGTGGAAAGCAGCTCGTCGAAGCCGTCGTAGTTGGGTTCACCGACCTGCGGCCACGTCCAGCTGTCTTCGTCGGACCACTCGAGTTCGATCGTCCGCTCTCCCTCCGGGCCCGCTACGGTCAGCTCGAGGACGTCGGCCCGGAGTGCCGGCGGCAACACGGCCGACCTCTGCGCCATGATCTCCGCGAGCTTCCAGCGAAGTCCGGCGACCGTCGAGTGGCGCATCACCCCGGTCGCCTCCGCTTCCCACTCCCCGATCGGCATCCCGCCCACAGCCACGATCCGATCACCGACCCGCGGACCCTCGGGCCCGGCCACCTCTTCGGCCACGTCTCCGATGAAGTAGGTGGTGCCGTCCCCGGAGTAGTCGGGGAAGATCCGAACCGGGGCGCGGGGCGCGGGGATATCACCGACCCCGATCAACTCGAGCCCGGACGAATCGGGTAACTCGAGACCATTCGGAACCAGCGATACCGAGAGATGGCGGTCGCGCCGGGCGGCGCTCACCCGCTCGAGGGCGTAGAACAACTCCTCTTCGGTCTCGGCCGCGATGAGGCCGGCCCGCTCGGCCCGCATGGAGGCGATCGGGTCGAAGCCCAGGTTGGCGTTCTTGATCGGCGACCATGCCTCGCGCCGTTCGGTTCGGGCGAGGATCGTGTCGAACAGAGCGGCCCGCATCTCCGGTGTGCCGACCGGGCCGGGCTCGGTCGAGCAGGCCACGACGGGGAGGAGGACGAGGGCGGCAACGAGGCGCTTCGTGTGATGGTGGGTCATCGGGCCAACATGCCGAGGGAAGGGGATCCTCGACAGACCCGGTTGTGCCCGGATGAACCGGAGTGGAGCTTCGGTCCCCGGAGGGTGAAACTCTCGAGGGGCGCCGCCTCGTCCGGATCGAGAGACTCGGGAGCATGCAGCACAGGAGGGAGGATGAAGACTCGTTGGTTCCTGGCCGCCGCAGTGTCGTGGCCGATGATCCATCTCGTTGCGTTCCTCCTGC
>JAUIKL010000050.1 GCA_030430625.1 Gemmatimonadota bacterium | reverse complement strand
GTGCCTTCCCCGAGGAGTTGGAGGGGTGCGAGGCCCTGGTTGGGAGCGTGCTCTCGGCCATTCTCGGGCAGGGGAGCTTCCCCGAGGACACCCTCTTCAACGTGAACCTCCCGGCGATTCCTCCCTCCGAGGTCCGCGGTATCCGCATCACCAAACTCGGCCGCCGTCGGTACGCAGACTCGATTACCCGCGCGAACGACCCGTCCGGTCGGGAGTACTTCTGGATCGGCGGCGGTGTCGTCGAATGGCGGGGACCGGAGGACTCGGACTTCCAGGCTGTTCAGGACGGTTACGTTTCGGTCACACCGCTTCACCTCGACCTGACGAATCACGAGCTCCTGGAGGACATCCGGGCGTGGGATCTAGCGCTGTAGACGATCCGCGATTCGTCGGCTACCGACGGAAGCTGATCGAGGAGATTCGGGCCCGAGGCGTCGACGATCTGGAGATCCTCCAGCTGTTCGATCGCGTCCCCAGGCATCTCTTTCTTCCCGAGGGTGTGTGGCCCCGTGCCTACGAGGACGCGCCGATCCCGATCGGATTCGGACAGACCGCATCCCAGCCGTCTCTCCAGGCGCACTACCTCTCGATCCTCAGACCGACGACGGACGACAAGGTCCTCGAGATCGGCACCGGGTGTGGCTACCTCACCGCGCTGTTGTGTCTCATGGCCGACCGGGTCTACTCGGTCGAGCGTGTCCGCGACCTCTCCAAGCGGGCCCGTCGGGCCCTCGACGACCTCGGGGTCCACAACACCGCCCTCCTGGTCGGTGACGGCACGATCGGGTGGCGAAAGTACGCTCCTTTCGACGTGATCGTGGTGTCGGCCGCGTCCCCGTCCGTGCCCGCCGCCCTCGTCGATCAGCTGGGTGAGGGAGGCCGCATGTTGATTCCGGTCGGGGGGAGGGAGACGCAGGAGTTGGTCCTCGTCACCAAGGTCGAAGGTGAGGTGCAGGAGGAGGTCATCGGAGGCGAGGTTACGTTTGTGCCGTTGCTCGGTCGCTTCGCGTGGAAAGAGGAGTAGGATGACGTCGGTTCTCGAGACCTCGGACACTCCGGCTCAGTCGAACCCGCTCCGTAGGCTGTACGATTGGGTCCTGGGCTGGGCCGATCGTCCCGGGAGCCTGTGGGCGCTCTTCGGTATTTCGGCTGCGGAATCGTCCGTCTTTCCGATCCCCCCGGACCCCCTCCTTCTGGCGCTGGCCCTCGGCAAGCCGGCCAAAGCACTGCGCTTTGCGGCGATCTGTACTCTGGCGTCCGTCGTCGGAGGCATCGTCGGGTACGGGATCGGGGCGGGGGCGTGGAGCGCGGTTGGGGATTGGTTCTTCACCTACGTGCCCGGTGTCACCGAGAGTGCCTTCGCCGAAGTCGAGTCGGCGTTCGACGAGTACGGCTTTGCGTTCGTCTTCATCGCGGGGCTGACCCCGATCCCGTACAAGGTCTTCACCCTGTCGTCCGGTGTGTTCGGCCTGAGCTTCCCGGTCTTCGTGCTTGCCTCCGTGCTGAGTCGAGGACTGCGGTTCTTCCTGGTCGCGGGTCTCGTCTACGTGTTCGGTCCGTCGATCCAGGCCTTCATCGACAAGCATTTCAACAAGCTCGCGATCGCCTTCTCGGTCCTCTTTGTCCTCGGATTCGCCGCGATCAAGGTCTTCCTGGGCTGAAGAATCCCTTTGGATGGGGGTGAAGGCGGTCCGTATATTGGGCCGTCGATCCCCGAGAGGGGTTCATGCCCGATCAGGAGGCCACGATGAGCGCGAACGAGCGTCGTCTTCCCCCGCCGGCGTTCCCGCCTGGCGCGAGGAGACATGCGGTGCGCACTCACGTCGCCCCGCCTGAGGACTCGGACCCGTACATCTCTCCCGATGCGCCGCTTCCGGAGCGGGTCGAGCGTAGCCGAGACCTCGCCGGAGCGCTGATCTCCCCCGACGATCCGATTCCCGAGCGGCGGATCGAGCTCGTCGAGGAGTTTCGGGACCAGATGGCGTTCGACCCGGACGAAGAGGGCGTCGTCGTCGGAATGGACCTGGACCCGGACCTCGATCCGACCGAGGTGATTTCGGGTGGCGACCCCCATCTGATCGAGGTCATCGAAACGATCGACAAGATCGCGGCGTCGGTTCGGAAGAAGGGTGAGGCCGGCCTTCGCGTGCGGGCCGACATGCCGCGCTTCGAAGCGACCCTCCGCGCGTACTGCGTGGGGTATCTGGTGGGTCGCCGCGTGGAGGAGCCGCCTCCGCCGATCCTCGACGAGGCCCTCCCGACCGACGGCTAGCCGGTCGATCGGCCCGGTTGCTCGGGTCGGAGTGCGTAGCGAGGTTTTCGCGCGTCCAGCGTACGGGCGCATCGCCCCCGTAGCTCAGGTGGATAGAGCGGCTGCCTCCTAAGCAGCAGGCCCCAGGTTCGAGTCCTGGCGGGGGCACTCGACCGACGGTGCTCGCCGCATTGCCCCGGAGAAAGGGATGGAAGTCCAGGTCCGAGACGTTCGGGAGCAGGCGCAGTACGAGGCGTCGAGCGGCGATCGCAGGCTGGGCATCGCTCAGTACCGGCTGCGTGAGACGATGATTTCGTTTCTCCACACGGAGGTGGCGGCCGAGTTCCGTGGTCGGGGCATTGCGGCTCGACTGATCGAAGCCGCGCTCCAGGACGCGGAGGCTCGCGGGTTGGAGGTGCTCCCGTTCTGTCCGTTCGTACGGCGCTACATCGAGGAACACCCGGCGTTTCTGAAGCTCGTTCCCGAGGACCGGCGCGGAGCCTTCGGATTGCCGTCGTGAAGACTCCGACCGGGTCCGTCCCAGCGACGCCGTTCGCCCGGGACCGCTTCACCCTTCTCCTTGCTGCCGTCATCACGCTCGCCCTCGCCCCGACCTGGGTTCAGCTGTTGGGGCTCGTGGATGCGCAGCGGGTGCTGGCGATTCTCCTCGTCGGGTACCTCATTCGGCGAGATGGTCCACAGGTGGTGGGACACGAGGGGGAGCCGTTCCCTGAAGGAGTCCTGGCCCTCGTGGTGGCATCCCTTCTTTGGGCCGCGGCGCTCATCATGGATATCGGCGTCATCCATATCGCACTCGCCATCACGCTGCCTGCGGTCTGGATCGTCACCGTTCGGGGGATCGGAGTCGCGCCCAAGGTCTTCCAGATCCTGCTGACCGCCTCTCTGGTCGTTCCGTTTTGGGGCTCGCTCGGGCTCCCTTTCCGGTTGGCGACCGCCTTCATGAGCGGGAATCTCGCTCGCCTCCTCGGCATCGAGGCGGAGATCGGTGCCTTCACGATCGCTTTGAACTCGGGGACGCTCCGAGTGGCCGGTGGGTGCGGAGGCATCCAGTTCTTCCTCGTGTCGCTGACGCTTGCGGCCGCCTACGGACACCTCTTCGTTCCACGTCCATGGACTCGTCTGAAGATCGTGGGGATCGCCGGCGTGGCTGCGGTCTTCGCCAATTGGGTCCGAGTGACGATCCTGGTCGTTGTGGCCGAGATGAGCGAAATGCAGTCTCCTCTCATGGACGACCACGATGGACTCGGGTGGGTCGTGTGGACGGCCTGCATGGTTCCCGCGTTTCTGCTTGCGCGACGAATCGAGGACTCCGATGTCGGTGGGAGCGAACGGGCCTCACGTAGTGACCCGCCGGAGGCGCCCGACACTCTTCCGCCGGAGACGGTGAGCCGAGGCTTGTTGGTAGCGGCCACCTTCGCAGTCCTCGTCGGTCCCCTGATCGTCGCCATGACCTCCGTGCGGCCCGAGCCCGTCGCCGACGTCCGCTCGGCGGAACCCCTCGGCGTGCATACCTCCTGGGCACCGAGCCCGAACCCGACACCATGGATGCCGGCGTATGCAGGGATCGATGCCTCGGCCGGGTGGGTCTTCGACGTCGAAGGTGGGGAGATCCATGGAGCTCGCTTCGCGTTCGAGGACCAGCGGCGCGGTCAGGAGCTGGTGCAGGACGGCAACAGCCTCGTTTCGGGGGCGGATAGTCTCCTCTCGGAACGGGTGCGGCAGGGTGGGCGGCGGCTCGTGAACGAGTCCATCGTTCTCCGGGAGTCGGGCCCGGTCCTGGTCTGGTGGTGGTATCGGGTCGGGGGCGCCGAGACACCCTTCGGCACTCGGGCGAAGCTCCTCGAAGTGACGGCCCGCCTCGGAGGCGCCCCACCATCGGAGTTGGTCGTCCTGTATGCGGGGTGCGAGCCCTCCGACTGCAGCGCCGCTGCCCACAGGCTCGAGCTCGCGGTCGACGGTCCGGGCGCTCGGGATGGCGCTGACCCCTAGCCCTCGGGCTCGAACGTTGCTCCGGCGCTCGACAATCGGTCAATTCACCGCGTCCTCCCACCCCGCCCATCCGAGGGACCAGTGTACCGCAGATCATCGATCGTCCTGTCCGCCGCCATCCTGACCGCAGCCTGCGCCCAGACCGACGACACCCCAGCCGCCGATGTCTCGGTGGCGGAGGCCCCGGTTCAGCTTCCCGAAGGGGCCGAGGCGATCTCGCTGCTGGGTGACACACTCTATCCTCCGGAGCAGCCCGAGGAGGTCCGCGCGGTCTACCTCGAGCGTTTCGAGGAGGCCGAGGACGCCCTGGTCGAAGCGCCGGAGGACGTGGACGCCCTGATCTGGATGGGGCGTCGTACCGCCTACCTGGGGCTCTACCGCGAGGCGATCGACATCTACACGCACGCCATCGAGCTGCACCCGAACGACGCGCGCATCTACCGGCACCGGGGCCATCGGTACCTGACCGTCCGGGAGTTCGACAGGGCCATCGCCGACTTCGAGCGGGCGGCCGAGATCGAGGACGGGCAGCCCGACGAGGTCGAACCGGACGGTCTGCCGAACGCGCAGAACATCCCGACCAGCACACTCCAGTTCAACATCTGGTACCACCTGGCGCTGGGACACTACGTGCAGGGGGACTTCGAGGCCGCGCTGGAGGCTCAGCGAGCATGCCTGGCCGTTTCGGTCCACCCGGATTCGGTGGTCGCGACGTCGTACTGGCTCTACATGACCCTGGCGCGGCTGGGTCGAGACGAAGAAGCGGCCGAGGTGCTGGACGGGATCTCCGCGGACATGGAGATCATCGAGTCGACCGCGTACCTGAACCTCCTCCTCCTCTTCAAGGGCGAGCGTACCCTCGAAGACATCGTGGGGCCCAGCGGGAGCGAGGCGACCCTCCAGAGCACGACCACCGCCTACGGACTGGGCGTCTGGCACATGCTGAACGGCCGGGACTCCGAGGCCCACACGACGTGGGAGCGGATCCTGAGCGGTCGAAACCAGTGGGCGGCCTTCGGCTACATCGCGGCCGAGGGTGAACTCGCGCGCGCGGCCGTGCGTTGACCCCGAACCGAGAGAGCCCATGAGCAACGGTATCGCAGCCATCCTGATGATCGCGGCCCTCCAGCAGGCGCCCGCCCAGCTTCAGATCACCCCCGAGCGAGCCGAGATCGAGGTGACGGAGTCGGCTCGGCTCCAGCTCCGGGCGGTCGACGGAGCCGGACGGGTGGTCGAGGGGGCGAACGTGCGCTGGATCGCCTCGACACCCGAACTGGTCTCGGTCGACCAACAGGGCGTCGTGACCGGTCTCAACGCGGGCATGGCCCGGGTCACGGCGGTCGTGGACGGACATCCGACCTCCACTACGGTCGTGGTTCGTGCGCTACCGGCGGCCGAGTTGCGACTCACGGTCGGAACGAACGAACCGTACGCAGGGCAGGTCGTCCCGATCCGGGTGGCGGCGTACGACCGCCTGGGCGCCTCGGTGGACGATCCATCGCTCACGTACACATCGAGCGCGCCGGCCGTCGCGGACGTGGACGGCGCCGGGCTCGTCTTCGCCCGCAGCGCGGGCTCGGCCACGATCACCGTCGAGGGCGGAGGGGTCACTTCATCGACGATGCTCTCCGTGCGGGCGGACCCCGGTGTGACGTACACGCTCGCGCCCGTCGACATCTCGGTACGGACCGGTGATGTGGTCCGCTTCGTCGCCTCGGCGACGACGGCCGGGGGAGACGAAGTCCGAGCGTTCCCCGAGTGGTCCCTGAACGGGGTCGGCGCCCAGGTCGAGGACGAGGGTGGGGAAGGGGTCTTCGTGGCCGAGGAGCCCGGGACGTATCGCGTCACGGCCCGGATGGGTGAGCGCGACGTGGTCAGTGGTGTGGTCCACGTCGAGCCACGTGGTGCGGATGCCGAGCTCATTCAGGTCGGACGAGGTGGAATCGCGGAGCACCACTCCGGGGATGTCTGGGTCTTCGAGGGGGTCGATGGCCGAGACTACGCGTACATCGGGACCTTCATGTGGGATTGGATGAAGGTCTGGGATGTCACGGACCCCGAGAACCCGGTGCTCACGGACTCCCTCCAGCTCGACGCCCGGCGGATCAACGACGTGAAGATCCACCCGAACAACCGGCTCGGAATCGTCACGCGGGAGGGTGCGTCCAGCCGCCGGAACGGGATGGTCTTTCTCGATCTCTCCGAACCGGCCCACCCGACGATCCTCTCCGAGTACACCGAGACCGTTACGGGAGGCGTGCACAACGTGTGGATCTCGGGCGAACACGAGTTGGTGTACGCCGTTCACAACGGCACACGCGCCGTCCACGTGATCGACATCTCGAACCCGGAGGCTCCGTTCGAGGTCGGTCGGTGGGGGATCGACAACGAGCAGCGATCGCTGCACGACGTGATGGTCCAGGACGGGTACGCCTACGTCTCCTACTGGGACGACGGTGCGGTGATTCTGGATGTCGGCGCGGGCACACACGGCGGAACGCCTACGACGCCGACCTTCGTGAGCCAGTTCAAGTATCCGATCGGAAATACCCACGTCGCATGGCGTTACGGTCAGTATCTCTTCGTCGGTGACGAGATCTTCCCGGCGGGATGGGACGCCGACGAGGCGATCCACGCGCGGGGCTACATCCACGTGCTCGACGTCTCGGACATCGAGAATCCCGTCGAGGTGGCCAAGTACGAGGTGCCCGAGGCAGGGGCTCACAATGTCTGGATCGAAGACGACAAGATGTACGTCGGCTACTACCAGGCGGGCTTGAGGGTGGTCGACATCTCGGGGGAGCTCCGCGGGGACCTGTATGCGCAGGGAAGAGAGATCGCGACGATCATGACCACGGACGATCAGACCACGACGCCGAATTGGCCGATGGCCTGGGGCGCTCAGATCTTCAAGGGGCGCATCTATTCGTCCGATCTGAACTCCGGGCTGTGGATCACCGAGCTGAAGGAGCGGCCGCGGGTCGTCTTCTAGGACGGGGCTCGACGTGAAGCCGGCCCCGTTCCGGATGACGCCGCTCATACGGGATCGCCACCTCTCGGCTGCGGTCGGGCGGGACGTCTACCTCAAGGCGGAGTGCCTTCAGGTCACCGGGTCCTTCAAGGTCCGCGGCGCGGCCTTCCGGCTGATGGCCCTCACCGACGAGGAGCGGGAACGCGGCGTCGTCGCGTGTTCCAGTGGCAACCACGGGCGGGCGGTAGCCTACGTGGCCCAGCGCATGGACATACCTGCCACGGTCTTCGTCCCCGAGTGGGTCGACGGTACCAAGCTGGCCGGTATCGAGGCAGCCGGAGCGGAGACGCACCGCGCAGGAGCCACCTTCGACGAGAGCGAGGCGCTGGCCGTGGCCTACGCCGAAGAGACCGGGCGGCCGTACGTCTCCGCGTACGACGATCCGTGGGTGATCCGGGGGCAGGGGACCCTCGCTCCGGAGATCGTCGGCCAGCTCGAGGGCCACGCGCCCGCGGCGGTGGTGGCCCCCCTGTCCGGGGGTGGCCTGATCGGCGGGATGGCCCAGACCTTCCAGCGAATGTCCACACCTTCTCCCACGGTGGTGGCCGCCTCCGCCGATCGCGCGGCCGTGATGCTGGCGAGTGTGCGTGCTGGGCACCCCGTCGAGCTCCCGGAGGAAGAGACGCTTGCCAACGCGCTCGCGGGGGGGATCGGGCTCGACAACCGACACTCGTTCGCGCTCGTTCGGGACCTCGTCGACGAGCATGTCGAGGTGACCGAAGAGGAGATCGCGTCCGCGATGCGCTACGCGGTCGAGCGCCTCCGCCTCGTAGTCGAGGGGGGCGGTGCGGTCGGTCTGGCCGCTCTCCTTTCGGGGCGGTGGCGACCGCCGAGTGTTCCCGACGCCGGGCCGGTCGTGATCGTCCTGAGCGGCGGAAACGTGGCGCTCGACGCGCTGGCGGGTGTGCTGGCGTCCACCGGGGACGGCGCAGGTGTGGGAGAGACCGCCTAGAGGGCCTCGAGAATCCTCGGAAGGAGGTCTCCGGCGCGTCCGAGCAGAGACACGTTCGCCGAACGGCTCAGCGGGGTGGGTTCGAGGTTGACCTCGATCACGGCGCCGCCCCCCGCGGCCGTCACCGTCGGCACGGAGGCCGCCGGGTAGACCAGGGCGCTCGTGCCGACGACGAGGCACACGTCCGCCTCGTGTGCTGCGTCCATGGCCGCCTCGAGCGTGTTCGGATCGAGGGCTTCTCCGAACCAGACGACGTCGGGTCTCAGGAGGGCCCCGCATCGGGGGCAGCTCGGGAGCCCGAGGTCCGAGGTCGCGTCCACCGGACCCGGCGCGTCGTCGACGAAGGCGCAATCCGAGCATCGATCCCGGTGGATCGCCCCGTGCACCTCGAGTGGGAAGGCGGGCTCGGGTGACACATCACCGCCAGTCGCCGCCTCCCGGCCCGTCGCCACCTCACGGGCCGCGACGTGGTGGAGGCCGTCCACGTTCTGGGTCACGATCGTGCACCGACCGGGTCGGTCGAGCGCCAGGCTCGCGAGCGCCCGGTGCGCCGCGTTCGGTGAGCACTCGGCGATCAGGGCTCGCCTCCACCCGTACCACTCCCAAACCAGTCGAGGGTCGCGAACGAAGGCTGCAGGGGTGGCCAACTCCTCGGGTCGAAACGACTTCCAGAGGCCTGCAGTCCCGCGAAAGGTCGGGACCCCCGACTCGGCCGAGATGCCGGCACCGGTCAGGACGACGACCCGCTCGGCGTCCCGGATGTGGGCCGCCGCATCCGCCACGCGGCGGACCTCGACAGGGTCCGTCCCCTCTCCGTCCTGTTCGCTCACGACCGAAGGGCGGCCCACAGCAAAAGGCCCCAACCGACGATGAACGCCACCCCTCCGATCGGGGTGATCGCCCCGAGCCAACGGGTATCGGTCAGGACGAGGAGATACAGACTGCCCGAGAAGACAAGGATCCCGACGGTGAAGGCCCATCCCGCCGCACCGACGGCGGCCGAATCCCACATGGTGGTGGCCCAGGCGACCACGAACAGCGCCAGGGCGTGCGCCAACTGGTACCGGACGCCGATCTCGAACGTCGCGAGATCGTCGGCGGAGAGGGTCGCGCGGAGCGCGTGGGCACCGAACGCTCCGAAGACGACGGCCAGGCCGGCAAAGAGCGCGCCCAGGGAGAAGAAGACTTTCATGGTCGGCACTCCTCAGTACGCGAGGGCGTAGGCCTCGCGGCGCGGATCGGCCGCGGCCGTGAGAACCCCCGTGGCCGGGTCGAACACGATCATCTGGGCCCCGCCGAAGGTCGCGGTCCAGCCGTCGATGAGCCGGAGTTGGTGGCCGCGCTCGATCAGCCCCTCCGCGGTGGCTCTCGACACGCGGTTCTCCAGGGATACGCTCGTGCCTCCCATCGAACGGAATCGTGCCGCTTCGATGGCCTGCTGGGGCGTCATGTCGAAGAGGAGCATGTTGTTGACGATCTGGATCAGCGACTGCGGCTGACTGTCTCCACCGGGCGTGCCCAGGGTGAAGGCGAGCCCCCCGTCGGGACGCAGAGCCATCATGGGGCTGAGGGTGTGGTAGGGGCGCTTGAGTGGTGCTACCTGGTTCGGGTGCCCCGCCTCGAGGGTGTACAACGCCCCCCGGTTGTGCAGCAGGATTCCCGTCTCGGGCTCGAGCAGCCCTGAGCCGAAGCCGGCGAAGTTGCTCTGGATCCAGCTGACTGCGTTCCCCCACTGATCCACGGCCGTCAGATAGACGGTGTCACCGGTGTCGTCCATCCCCTCCGTGTCGTGGCCCAGGACATCTCCGAAGCCCGGGGCCCTCGACTCGGCCGCCGAGTTCGGGTCCACGGTGCCGGCGCGATCCCGGAGGTAGTCGGCATCGAGCAGCTGCGCGATCGGGACGTCGGCCATCTCCGGGTCCGCGACCCACCGGTCCCGGTCCGCGAAGGCGAGCTTCTTCAGCTCGATCAGCGTGTGGAGGTACTCGGGCGAGTTGTGCCCCATCTCCGCGAGCGTGTGGGCCTTCGCCATCTCCATCAGGGCCAACTGCGCCGGTCCCTGAGTGTTCGGCGGCATCACCAGAATCGTGTGATCGAGGTACGCCCCGCGGAGGGGCTCGACCCAGGTGGAGCTGTGGTTCTCGAAGTCGATGGGGCGGAGATGGCCTCCGAGCTCCTCGACGAAGGCGGCCAGCGTCCGCCCGATCGGACCCCGGTAGTAGGCCGCCTTGCCGCCGGTCGCGATCGCTTCGAGCGAGGCCGCGAGCTCCGGATTGGCCAGAAGGGTGCCCACGGGTGGCGGAGATCCGCCCGGCAGGTACAGGGCCCGGCCGTGCTCGTTCAGAGGGCCGCCCTGAGCCTCGAAGTCCAACGCGAGCCGCGTCGAGACGGCGAAACCGTCACGAGCGTAGCGGATGGCCGGCTCGAGCAGTTCGGCGAATGGGCGTGTGCCGTACCGCGCGTGCGCGTCCGCCCAACCGGCCACCGCGCCCGGGACGCTCACGGAGAGCGCCCCCGTCTCGGGGATCGCGTCGTAGCCTGCGGCCAGGAAGAAGTCGGGGGTCGCGAGCGCTCCGGAACGGCCGCTCGCGTTCAGGGCGGTCACCTCACCTGACGCGCCGTCGTAGAAGATCCCGAAGGCATCGCCTCCGATCCCGTTCATGTGCGGACGCGTGACCGCGAGGACCCCCGCCATGGCGATCACGGCATCGGTTGCGTTCCCACCGCGCTTCAGGACGTCGAGTCCGGCCTGGGCGGCCAACGGATGGCCTGCCGAAACCGCGCCCACCGTGCCGCGCACGTCGGGCCGGTTCTGAGGCGCGTAGGTCGTGGTCGCGACATCGGTCGTGGCGTCCCCGGCTCGGTCCGGGCCCGCACACGAGGCCAGACCGACGGCGATCGCGAGGAGCACGGACAACGGGGCCGAAAACCTGGGGAGGGATCGACGCATGACGGTTCGCTTGGAAGAAGGCTGGGGATCGGCGGAGGACCGCCGGTTAGACTCGCCGGTGCCAACGACTGGCGCCAGTCCGAGGACGAGCGGTTATTCTTCAACCGTGCATACGGTCGCCACCGCTCCTTCGTCTCGGTCGGGTCGCCACTCCGCTCTTCGGCTCGCGCTCGTCGTCGCCGTCGCGCACGGGGTGAACGATGCCTACATGTCGTTCATTCCGCCGCTTCTGCCTCGGCTCATGAACGATCTCGGGCTCTCGATCGCCTCCGCGGCCGGACTGGCGGTCGCGTTCTCCGTGGCCTCGTCGCTTCCGCAGCCGCTCTTCGGCTATCTGGCGGACCGCTACGGTCGGCGGCTCTTCACCATCGTCGGGCCCGTGGTCGCCGCCGTGTTCGTGTCTACGATCGGCTGGGCCGGGTCCTTCCCGGTGCTGGTGGCTTTCCTGGTGCTCGGTGGGCTCGGGAGTGCCGCTTTCCACCCCCCGGGCGCCTCGTACGCCGTTCGTATCGACGCAGGGCAGGGGGGTGGGGCACGCTACTCGATCTTCGCCTTCGGGGGTTCGGTCGGTTTCGCGATCGGGCCTCTCATGGCCGTGGGCCTCGTCCAGGCCCGCGGTCTGGAAGGCGCGTGGATCGCGATGCTTCCCGCCATCGTCTTCGCCCCGCTCGTCTGGCTCCAACTCCCGCCCGACGGACGAAAAGCACGGCCTCGCACACCGCCGCCTCCCGGACTCGTCCTGCGCGCGCTGAGGGGCCCACTCGGTCTCGTTTTCTGCATCTCCGCCGTCATGGCGTTCGTCCAGCGGACCTTCGTGACGATGGAGCCGATCATCGTGGCCGAAGCCGGTGGTAGCGAGGCCCTCGGCGCGCTCGCGCTCTCCGTTTATCTGGGGGCGCAGTCGTTCGGGATGGTCGCGGGCGGACTTCTGGCGGATCGGATGAGTCGTCGGCGCCTCCTGGCCCACCTGTGTTTCTGGGCGGTTCCGACGCACCTGGCGGCCATTTGGCTCGGGCCGAGCGGGATCGCCGGATGGACGGCGTTGGTCGCGGCGGGCTTCCTGGGCATGGCCACGCTGCCGCCGATCGTGGTGATCGCTCAGGAGATGCTTCCCACAGGTACGGGTGTCGGGTCCGGAATCGTGATGGGCCTCGCGTGGGCCACGGGGACCATGTTCGTTCTCGGGACCGGTACCGTCGCGGATGCGATCGGCGCTTCGTCGGCCACCATGCTGTCGATTCCGGTGGCGTTTCTGGCGGTCGGGCTCGCACTCCACCCGGCGCTCCGCGAAGCTCTCGAGCGTCCGCCCGGCGTGGCCGGCTGAACGATGCCGTTCCGCCTGCGTCCGCCCCGAGACCGGAAGCTGAACCGGTTGGTCAAGCGAGCGGAGACCGTGCGGATCGTGAAGGGGCGCTGGCTGTACGCGCCGGGCGATGACGCGCACGAGGTGTACCTCGTACGCAGCGGCTTCATTCGACTCGTCCTACCGGGGATGGAGCCGGGTCACCGGGAGCGGACCGTGTCGATCGCGCTTCCTTGGGAGCTGTTCGGAGACGAAGCCTTCACCGAGGGGAGTCGGCGCTACGGTGCCATCGCGGGCGCCACGTGCGTGGTGTCACCCCTCCCGAAGTCGGCGGTGCTCGGTGGCTTGAAGACGGCCCGGAGCAGTCTCGACGCCTATCTGGAAGGTCAGGAGCGTGAGCTGTACCGGCTCCGACACGCCCAGGGCGGGTCGCACGGTCCGAGTGCAGCCCAGCGATTGGCGGAAGTCCTCCTGGACCTCGGCGCCCGCTGCGGGGAGCCTGAAGGCCGCGCCGTCGAACTCAGCGAGCGGCTCACACATCAAGTGCTGGCCGACCTGGCGGGCGCCCATCGGGCGACGGTTACGACGCTCCTGAACGACTGGCTGTACGAAGGGGTACTCGCCGCGTCGGACGGCAACCGGATCGTCCTGCGTCGTCCGGGTGATCTGTGGGCGCTGGCCGGGTACGAGGGTCCGATCGGAGATCCGGCCGTCGATTGACCGGATTCGTGCGCAACCACTAGCTTTTTGGCCGCTTTTCGTGCGGCCGATCGCCGCGAACCCCCAGCTGGAAACGAGTGATGACGAAGCGCCACCCAGGTAGCGGTCGCGTACGACGCGATTCGAGTCAGGATGCGGAGGACGCGTTCGTCGCGCGGATCCTCGACTTTTCCAACTGGGCTCAGGGAAATCAGCAGCTCCTGACCGTGCTCGCGGTCGTCGCGGCCATCCTCGTGGCGGGCGGGCTGTACTTCCGCAACTACCGCGCACAGCTGGGCGGTCAGGCCGCGCAGCAGATGGAAGCGATCTACCAGTCGATCTCCATCGCCGACACCGAGGGCGCGAAGATCGACCTCGCGACCTTCCTCGATCGTTTCGGGGGCACCCCGTACGAGTCCGAGGCGCGGTTGGTGCTGGGTGAGCTGTACCTGGAGAGCGACGACGCGCAGCAGGCGCTCGCCGTACTCGAGCCCATCGGGGCCTCGCCGTCGGCTCCCGTGGAGTTCCAGGCCGCGTCGCTCCTGGCCAGTGCCTACGAGCAGGAAGAGCGCTGGGACGATGCCGAGGCGCTGTACCTCCGCATCGCCAACCGGAGCGACCTGGACTTCCAGGTCCGGGACGCGCGCGCCGCAGCCGCCCGGATTCGGGCCGCTCAGGGCGATCTCGCGGGAGCCATCGAGCTGTACGAAGAGGTTCTGGCCGACCTGGACGCCAACGCACCCGAGCGCGGTTTGTACGAGATGCGCATCGAGGAGATACGCGCGGCCAACTCGTAAGCGGCACCCCGAGGGGATACGACGCGGTTTCGAGACGCCTCGAGACCGGAAGCAGACGACCGGACGCCACGGGACCCCCAAGACGCGGAGTGTATCGTGCACGCAGTGTGCTTCGTATAATATATATTATGTTAAGTTGACGCGATGGGGCTAGCCGGCCTTCGGCCCCTCGGCTGGCCGCGCCTCCCCCGGGTCTAGGTGCCTTTGTCTCTTGGCGCGGCCTGCGCCGAGGTCACGCAGCACCGGGCCACCCCGGCTCCTGGTCCCGCTCCCTACGGCTCGTCCTCAGTCCGACCCGCTCGCTGTCCTCACCTGGTACGGTCGGATCGCCTCGACCCGGACGCTTGCGGTTCCGGTCTGGACGATGCCCAGCTCTCGAGCCGCCGCGTACGACAGATCGATGATGCGACGGTCGGTGTCGTGGAACGGGCCTCGATCGTTCACGCGGACGTCGATCGTCTGGCCGGTCCCGAGATTGGTCACGCGGACCCACGAAGGAATCGGCAGTGTGCGGTGAGCGGCGGACGGACGGTTCATGTCGAACCGCTCGCCACTGCTGGTCGGCCGGCCGTGGAACTGCTCACCGTACCAGGACGCGATCCCGCGTTGGTCGTACCCCTCGGAGGTCTCGAGGACCCGGTATCGCCCGCCTCGGACCTCGTACTCCTGCATGTTGCCGCCCCGACTCGGCGGTTCGGCAGCAGGAACGGCCGATGACGTCGACACCGGGCGCCTCGGCACCTCGTTCGTCCCGGTCGGTGCCGGCGTGCTCCGCGACGGTGACGGAGCCGGTGGCACCTCCTCCCGAGCTGTTCCCACGAGCGTACATCCGGCCGCAACGGCTGCGACCAGTATCATCCCCGCTCGACCTACCCGGCGAGCCCCTTCCATCCCTTCACCTCCTTGTACGCCTTCTTGACGAGCCTGCGCTGGTCCTTCGGCTTCATACGAGCCAAGCGACCACTGACAAAGCGTTTGTCCTCGGTCACCTCACGTAGAATCAAGACGCCCTCGGGAGGTTCCGGGATCGGGTCGTTCTCGTCGTTCAACTCGATCTCGGCCAGCTGCAGTCCCTTGAGAGGCCCCTGAAAGCGGTCGAGTTCCCAC
>JAUIKL010000049.1 GCA_030430625.1 Gemmatimonadota bacterium | reverse complement strand
ACGGCTTGATGCTTCCCGCGGCGGCGGCTTCCTGTCCGATATGGAGGTGGCAGAAGCCGCCGATCTTCCCGATGGCATACGCTTCTTCCGCCTTCTCTTCGAAGCGGCGGAAGATGAGCATGTCGCGAAGCAGGTCCAGCGCGAGCTGTTCCGAAACGCCGTGTTCTGCGAACGGATCGCTCTTCTTTTTCTTCTTCTTGGCCTTGGTCTTGGTATCGGCCACTCTACGCTCCCTTCAAGGCCCGACCGGGTCGGCCGAGCTCCAGTTGAACGAGATTCAAACGGACTTCGGCAGGTGCGGGAATGTCTGCCTCCATCACGTTCTGGATGGCGCCGGGCCCGCCGGCTTCGACCTCGCGGGCCTGTTCCTTGGCGTGGTAGCTGGATCGTACGAGCGGTCCGGCCTCGACGTGCTTGAAGCCGAACTCACCCTCCCCGACTTCTTTCCACATCGCGAACTCGTCGGGCGTGACCCAACGGGCGACCGGGATGTGCATCGGGGAAGGACGTAGGTACTGACCCAGCGTCAGAATGTCCACAGCGGCTTCGCGGAGATCGCTCATGGCCTGCTTGATCTCGTCGTCCTCCTCACCCATCCCGAGGATGATTCCGGTCTTGGTGAGCATCCCGGCGTCGAGTCGCTTGACCGCACCGAGGTACGAGATCGAACGCCAGTAACGACCACCGGGCCGAACGTCGGGGTGGAGACGCAGCACGGTCTCGAGGTTGTGGCCCAGGATGGCCGGCTTGGCATCCACGACCGTGGCCAGAGCCTCCTCGTCACCCTTGAAGTCGGGGATCAGCACCTCGACCGAGCAGCCGGGGACGGCTTCGTGGATCCGGCGGATCGTCTCCGCGTAGATCCCCGCGCCACCATCCGGCAGCTCGTCGCGGTTCACACTCGTGATCACGACGTGTTCGAGCTCCATCTCCTTGACGGTCTGCGCGACACGCCGCGGCTCGTCCTCGTCGAGTCCCGTCGGCATTCCGTGCGCCACGCCGCAGTACTTGCAGGCGCGGGTGCACACATCGCCGAGGATCATGAAGGTGGCAGTGCCGGCCTCCCAGCACTCGCCGATGTTCGGACAGCCGGCTTCCTCACAAACGGTGTGAAGGCCCTCGGACCTCATCATTTTCTTGAGGCGGAGGTAGTTGGGCCCCCCCGGCGATCGGACCTTCAACCAGGAAGGCTTCCGCGCACGGATGTCGATCGTATCCAGGCCTTCGTGGGCCCGGATCTTGGAGGTGCCCTTCGGCTTGACCACACCGGTGTTCTTGCCGGCGGGTGCGTATCCCTTGGGAGGGTCGGACTTTATGCTCACGGTGCTCTCACCGATTCTAGCGCACTGAACTCCCCGGGTAGGGGAGCAGAGCTAAGAAAAAAGCCACTGTTGTCGAGGCTCACAAGCCTATCAACGGCGCGGACGGCTGGACTCCGGAAGGTTCTCCAGCAGGTGCCGGAGCACCTCCTGGGGTTCGTCCGTCACGAACATGAGATCGATATCGGTCTCGGCGATCTTCCCGTCCCGGGCCATGGTGTCGCGAATCCAGTCGATCAACCCTCCCCAGTAGTCCGTTCCGACGAGGACGATCGGGAAGGGATGAACCTTGTGCGTCTGCACCAGGGTCAGCGTCTCGAACAGCTCGTCCATCGTACCGAATCCCCCCGGGAAGATGACCGAGCCGCACGCATACTTCATGAACATCGTCTTGCGGACGAAGAAGTACCGGAAGTCGATGGACACGTCGAGGAAGGGGTTCCCACCCTGCTCGAACGGCAGTTCGATGTTGCAGCCGACCGAGGTGGCCCCAGCCGCCTGCGCTCCGCGGTTGGCGGCTTCCATCTTTCCGGGGCCACCACCCGTGATGATCGAAAAGCCGGCCTCCCCGAGGACACGAGCCGTTTCCGAGCACTTCTGGTACATCGGATCTTCAGGTTTGGTGCGGGCCGACCCGAAGATCGAAACGGCCGTTCCGATCGAGTGGAGTGTGTCGAAGCCCTCGACGAACTCGCCCATGATGCGAAAAACCCGCCAGGAGTCCTTACCGATGGCCTCCATCCCCAGAAGGCGCTCGTCCTCCGTCTCCCGGTCGTGGGGAAAGGGCTGAGACGGGTTGTCCGCGGGGTTGTATCGCTCCTTCATATGATTCCTCTATCGCCGGTGGTCGGCGTACCAGCGCCCGGCTCGGGCGAGGGCGTCGTCGTGGGTGTGCGTGGGCTCCCAGGCGAGCTCACGTCGAATGCGCTCTGAAAGATACGGGTTCTCTCCGAGGGCGAGCCGCCCGACCCGGTCCAGCGGAAGATGCTTGGCCCCCGGGGTCTTGAATCCCAATCCCACGAGGGTCCGCACCGTTCCGCGCACGAGCCAGGCCGGGATCGAGACGAGCTTGGGACTTCGACCCAGGCCTCGGGCCAGCCCCTCCATCAACTCTCTCTGCGTGAGTGGATAGTCCAGCCCGACATCGTACGTACACCCACCCTTCCCCGCCTCGAGCGCCGCAATGATGGCCTGGGCCACGTTGCCAGCGTACACGACCGGAAGGGTGTTGTCTCCCGGCCCGAAGAGGGGAACGACCGGTGACCGCATCATATCGGCCATAGCAGGAACCATCAGACGGTCGCGCTCTCCATAGACCGCAGAAGGGCGCACGATGGCAACCGGCAGCCCGCGACGCTCCTCGATCCCGCGGGCGACCTCCTCGGCCTCACGCTTCGAGCGGGCGTAGAGGTCACCCGGCGGCAGGTCCGAGTCGAGTGCGTGATCCTCGTCGACCACTCCGTCGGTGGTCCCGTAGACCGCCACGGACGAGATGTGGACGGCGTGTCCGACCCCGGCCGCAACCGCGGCGCGGAGGACGTTTCGTGTGCCATCCACATTGACCGCTCGAATCGTGGGCCACGTCCCATCGGCGTACACGAGGGCAGCACCGTGCACGACGTGTGTGCACCCGGCCATGGCCTTCTGTAGCTGTTCCGGATCCTGCCGAACGTCGCCCTCGACGAGCTCACACTCGTTCTCCTCGAGGTACAGCGTGTCCGCCCCGTCACGATAGAGCGCGACGACGCCATCACCCTTTGCGCGAAGAAGGTGCGCGAGGTGCGATCCGAGTAGACCCGTGCCCCCGGTCAGGAAGACGCGCACAGACGCTCCGAGCTGAAGATGGAGAGGGAGGTCGCGGCGCGGTCAGCGCCCTTCCAGGAATCGCTCGGCGTCGGCCTTCAAGCTGATGACGATGTTCCGATGGATGTCGTACTCCTCGAGCGGCTTCGCGAACTCTGCGTCGTAGACCTCCAGAAGGTGCTCGTAGTAGCCGGCCGCCGCATCCATCTCCCCGAGTTCGATCGAGGCCTCGGCCGCCGACACCAGCCCGAGTAGGTGGTCGGGACTCTCGTCGAGGATATCGACCGCATCCGCCAGCGCCGCCTCGAAGTTCCCGGCCAGGCGGTTGAGCCAGGAGAGGTGGAAACGACGATCGAGGTCGAGGGGCTCGGCCCGTTGGTGAGCGGCCACCGCCATCGGGAGGAACTGTCTGGCGGCGGCTTCGTCACCCTGCTCGACGGAGGCCATCACGCGGTTGAACAGTCGATCGGCCGCTTCGACGGGCGTCATGTTGGAGATGTCGGGAGGCGTCCCCGGCGCAGCGGTCGTCGTGCCGCTACCCGCCACGGGTGCTGCCGGCCCTCCGGGTCGAACCATCGACAGGCCGATCATGAAGATCATCGCGAACATCGCCGCGCCCGCGATCCACCACGGGAGATTCTGACCCCCGACGACCTCCGCGGCGGCGGCCTTCCGGGGCGGTCCGGCCCCGGCGGGCTGGGCCGGCGGAGTCGTTGCACTGGCAGCGGTGGCTCCCGCTCCGACGCCAGCCCCGACTCCGGCCCCGCACTCGCTGCAGAACTTGGCCCCCGCTGCGAGCTTGGCGCCGCACTGGTTGCAGAACTGCCCACCGAGGCTCGCTCCGCAGCTCTGACAGAAATTCCCGGTTGCTTGTTCCCCGCAGGAGGGGCAGCGCGTCGAAGGTTCGTTCATCACCGAATTGCGTTGAAGAGAAGCGGCCAGGTGGCCATCGTCTGCGCTCGATAGTTGGGCTGGAATCCGAAGAGGACGACCGACCCCTGTCCGATATCGGCCTCGAGTATGGCCGGCTTCCCGGCGATGCGTTGGCTGCCGAGGGCCCAACCCGACAGCAACGGATCACCGGAACCATAACGAGCCACGACACGAAGTCGGGGGTCGTCGACGTCGAACGCCATGCTCGAGGCCCAGAACCACGCAGACGTCTCCGACCGCATGCCCTCCGTGATCGGATGGTCCGCTTCGAGCTCCAATCTCAGAATGGACCCGGGAATATAGAAGTCGGTGTCGGGAACGGACCCGACCGCGTCCGAGAAGCCCAGCGCGAAGGCGTCTCGAACGAAGCTCGTAGCGGCCTCGATCGCGATCAAACGACCTCCCCCTTCGACGAAAGCGGAGACCGCAGCAACGCCATCCGCCCCCAGCCCACCCGCGTAGGGCGCCGGGACCACGTCGGCACCGAGGCCGTCGACGATCGACGAGGCGGATTGTGCCTGGAAGAGAAGGACGTCGTAGTCGGACAGCGCGCCGTCGTGGATATCGGCATCGTGGAGTGTGTCGTAGACCAGGTCGTGCTGGTCGAAGACCCAACGCTGCCAGCCCTCCGTCATCGGCTCGTCCCACGACTTGTACAGCGCGACCCTTGGGGCGTCTTCGGTCGAGAGGTGCGGAGGGAGCACGAAGTCGAAGTCCGGGACAGGGATCGGATCCGACAGCGGGACACCGAGATCACCGTCGACCGCTACGGCGTCGAAATCGAGCAGGTAGCCGAGCGTGTGGGCCGTCACGTCGTAAGGCCGGAGGGGCGGCCCACCCGGATACTGCCTCAAGTCGGGGTAGTACTGGACATCCAGCATCGTATTCGCGAACGACGCGTACGGCTGCCGCATGGGAACCACCCACGATCCCGCCGGGAAGTCGATTCGGCCGACCGAGAAGGCTTCCTCGGCTCGGTGGACCTCGACATCCGCCAGGGTCAGCGCTCGGAGGGCATAGGTGATACCGGGCGCGTTGTCCTGTTCAGCAGGGATGATCCATGCGTCGGGCCACACCTCCCACTTGTTCACGGCTCGCTCGTTGATGCCCAGGAAGTTCTCGAGCCAATAGCGGCGGTTCCGCGCAGCGTTCGTCAGCAAGGCCATGGCGCCGGCACGCTGGTACTCGACGATATCGGGTAGCCCCCACCGGCCACCCGCCCACGGTGACGGGAAGTTCCAGGAGCGCTTCGAGGCATCGAAGCCGCGACCGGGTCCCAGTGCCGAAGGCGGAACCTCGATCGGGGAGGCCATCCGAGCGGAGGCCGTCTCCGACAGAACGCGGGCACCACCGTGGTAGTGCATGTACGCCCGAGCAGGTGTGTACGCGTCGTATTGGGCGTTCACGACCACGCCCTTCTTTCCCTGAGCCGTGAGCTCGGCGGCCATGTACGAGCCGAGCTGGTTGACCGCCGAGGTCAGCGCCGGATCGACGTTCGGCTCCCAGGGCTCGATGTAGGGGGGGAAGAAGATCCGGGCGCCGCTGCTGCCCATCTGGTGGATGTCGTGCACGATGTGCGGATGCCACGCGTTGTGCGCGCTCTCCACGGTGAGCACGGTCTCCCGCTGGGTGAAGGCGTACCAGTCACGGTTGTTGTCGTGACCCACGTACGCGTGGTACAGCCAAGGGAGGGGGGCGCCTTCGAACTGCGTCCCGACGAGACTCGAATACCACTCGGCAACCCACTGGAGGCCGTCCGGGTTGAGCGACGGAATCTGCAGCAGAACGACGTTGTCCAGGATCTCCGTGACCGCCGGGGAATCGGACGACGCCAAATCGTACGCGAGCTGAGCCGACATCTGGCTCGCACCCACCTCGGTGGCGTGGATTCCCTGCGTGATGAGAACGACGGCCTTCCCGCTGTCCAAGAGCGCTTCCCGCTCACGGTCGTCGGAGATCAGGCGCGGATCGGCCAGCTTCATCTGGATGTCGTGAAGTACGTCGAGGCGTGCCTGGTTCTCCGCGCTCGTGATCGTGAGCATCACGAAGGGCCTGCCGTCCGTCGTGGGGCCGAGTGTGTCGACCACGACGCGCGGACTGGCTTCAGCCAGCCGCTCGAAGTAGGACGAGAGGGCGTTCCAATCTGCCAGCGAGCGGTCCGCCCCGATCTCGAAGCCAAAGTGCTCCAGGGGCGTGGGGACTGTCTGGGCTCGCGCACCTGACGTGGCTATCGCTGACAGAACGGCGACAGCCCATACACTGCGGATCACGGCCACACTCCTGACGCACAGCCCACGAGGGCAGCACGCATCGAATCGTCACGGAGCCGGATCGTAGGAAAGGCCGCGGTGACCGGCAACGCCCGCGGGCCGCGGACTCAGAGTGGTACGCTCCACCCCGTTGCGTCGGAGATGGCTGTGGCCAGTTCGTGGTCCCCGAACGGCTTTCTCAGAAACGCCGAAGCGCCCGACTCAATCGCGCGACGCGCAAAGTCTCCGTCGTATCGTGCCGTCATGAGCACGACGGGGACCTTCGTGGCCGCGTCCCGCACTTCGTCCAGGACCTCCGGGCCGGATAGGCCCGGCATGTGGACGTCGAGCAGCAGGCAGTCGGCGTCGTGGAACTCCGCGGAGGTCAGGTAGGCTTCACCGGAGTCGTGGGTGGAGCACTCCAGTCCCATCGAGCCGAGCAGCCGAGCCAAAGCCCCGCGTACCGAAGCATCGTCGTCGACGATGGCAACGAGTCGACCGGTCCGAACGCCGTCAGGCATCGTCCCCGCGCTCCGGCCGAGCCTGGGTCCGAGGAAGAGTCAGGGTGAATCGTGCCCCGCCGTCGAGCCCTTCGCTTCCGGTGAGGGATCCGCCGTGCGCCTCCGCAATCGTGCGACTGATGGCCAAGCCCATGCCGAGTCCTCCCGGTCGACGGGACATGAAGGGGGCAAAGAGGTCCTCGGGGTCGTCGTTACCGAAGCCAGGCCCGTCATCCGAGACCGAAGCGGTGACCAACTCTTCGTCCCGCTCGATCTCGATCCGCACACTGCCCCCTCGACTCCGGGTAGAAGCCGATGCCTCGATGGCGTTCATGACCAAATTGAGGAGGACCTGCTTGAGCTGCGGGGCGTCCCCCATGATGTCGGGGACCGCCTCGGGGTATGCGTGTACGGTGAGGCGAACCCGGCGCCTGATCGCCTCGCTGTTCACCAGGCTCAAGACGTCGTCGGCCACCTCACGAATGTCTACGACTGACCGCTCACGGTAGCCCCGCTCCAGAAGCTCTCTCATGCTCGAGATCACTCCGCCGGCGCGCTGTCCGTCCGCCGCGATGTCGCTCAGAGCAGCACGGGCCTCGCCGACGTCGGGAGGTGTTCGCGCGAGGAGTCGGTCGGCTGCCTGGGCGTTGGCCACGACGGCGGAGAGAGGCTGGTTCAACTCGTGCGCTAGGGACGCCGCCAACTCGTCGAGGGTGGCCATGCGCCCTACGTGAGCCAGCTCGGCGCGCTGTCTCCGGTCCGCCTCACTCTCGGCGACCTCCCGGCTCACGTCGAAAATCACCATGTAGTACCCGTGCACTGCACCGCCGTCGTCGAACTGGGGGACCACACTTACGTCCGCCGGGAACGGCTCGCCGGTCGGGCCGACGAGGTCGCACCGAGAATGCGCAGCTGATCCGCCGAGGGCATCCTGAATGGGCGCACGCAAGGCGTTGTAGACCCGGTCCCCCATAACATCCCGAACGGGATGCCCTTCGACCTGGTCCCGCTCCCGACCCAACCACCGGGCGTACGCCTCGTTTACGAAGCGGTGGACGTGATCGATGCCGACGGAGGCAACGAGGGCCGGGAGGGCATTGGCCACGCGTCGGACTCGGCGCACCGCCTGCTGGCTCGCGGCCCGCGCCTGGGAGCTCAGGTCACGGAAGGAATGGATGAGGTGAGAGGAGCCGTCGGCGGCCGTCACCCGACTCATGCTCAAGGCGAGATGGGTGGTGGCGCCGAAGCGGTTCTCCACATCGAAGCCGTGAGCGTCGATGAGCGTCCGCCGATGGGGGTCGCGCTCGAAAGCCTCGTGCAACTCCGTGAGGCGTCGCCTTTGAGGCGCGGGTACGAGATGCTCGATCGACGAGCCCGCAACATCCGCCAGCGAGTAGCCGAAGAGGACCTCGGCCTGGTCGTTGAGATTGAGGATGATCCCATCCGGACCTGTGAGCACGATCGCATCGGGCGCATGACGTAAGAGCGAGCGGAAACGCTCTTCGCTCTTCCAGAGGGCGACCTCCTGGCGCTTTCGGTCGGTCACGTCGATGAGGTAGCCACGGATGACCAGAGTCCCGTCCGGATCGCGCAGCACCCTGCCGACCTCGTTCACCCAAACCACGCGGTCACCGGCGCCGTGCTCGACCCGGTAGTCGACCGAGTAGCTCCCCTCGACCGTCCTGGCCCGACTTGCGGTGACGGTACGCTGGTCGTCGGGAACGATCACGGTCTCCCAGAACGCCTGCGGGTCGATGTCTTCCCGCACGATGCCCAGCATCGAATCGACCTGCGGCCCGATCCATCGAACGGCACCGCTGGCGTGAAGCGCCTCGAAAGGGACGAGGGGCCCACTCTCTACGAAACCGTCGGGTAGCGAACCGTCCTCCACGTCGATCGCGCCCCTAGAGACCCGTCGGTTGATCGACGAAGACGTGTTCGAGGTCGAAACGTGTCCCGATGTGCTCGACCAGAGCTCGGACGCCGAAGGTCTCGGTGGCGTAGTGCCCAGCCAGAAGGAGGTGGATTCCGCCTTCGTGCGCATCGAAGGCGTTGTGGTGCGCACCCTCCCCGGTGATGAACGCGTCCAGCCCGGCGCGTGCCGCTTCTTCGGTCATGCTTCCCGCACCTCCGGTCACCACCCCGACGTGTTCGATCTCATCCGGACCACCCGGAATCAATTGAACCGGGCCACCGACGACGTCACTGGTCCGCTCGACCAGGTCCTGTGCGGAAAGCGGAGTGGGAAGGCGCCCGGTCCACCCGAGGTCGGCATCTTGGTACCGTCCGAGTCGACCGGTCAACTGAAGTCCGAGGGCTCCAGCCAGAAGAGCACAGTTCCCGACCTCGGCATGGCTGTCGAGAGGCAGATGGCACGAGTACAGAGCGATCCCGTTCTCGAGCAACGCCCGAATGCGGTGGTAGCGGCGTCCGGTCACGGGTCGTAGGCCGTCCCAGAACAGCCCGTGGTGCACGATCATCAGATCGGCTCCGACCGCGGCCGCGACCTCGATGGAGGCCTGGGTCGCATCCACCGCGGCCACGACCTTGGTCACGTCGGTCGGTCCGGCCACCTGAAGGCCGTTCAGGGCGTTCGGATAGTCTGGATGCGACGAGACATCCAGGTATTCGTCCATGTACTGAAGTAGAGATTCCAGTTTCATATCGGCCCGGTCGACCGGATCACACACGCTGTGGAAAAGTGGGGTGCCTTTGTGGATAGCCCTCCGACACCCTCTGCGCAGAATGACGCAAAGCCTTGCGCTATGGGGCTTTCCGTCAACTCGGGCATCCTTGTCACGTTCCGGCGATCAGTGGTGGAAAAGGCGCGGAAAGCGCTCTACCGCGCGCCGGCCGGAGCCGCTTCCGCCTTCGCTTCGCCCTTGGGTGCCGACGCGCCGGCAGTCGATCCGGGCTTGGCTTCACCGTTCATATGCACTGTGCCATTGAGGACGGCCCCCTCCTCGAGTTGCATCCGCCGTGTGTGCACTTCACCCTCGATGTGGCAGGTGGACTGGAGCTCCAGCCTCGAGGCCGCGCGAAGCGTGCCATCGATCCGACCGGACACGACGGCATCCTGCGTTGAGATGTCGCCGGTCACGTGCCCCTGCTTTCCGATCACGACCGCCTTACCGGCCTTGATCGAGCCCTCCACGCTGCCCTCCACGCGAAGGGTCCCGTCGGTCTCGCAGTTACCGACGATCTTCATGCCGGGACCGATGATCGAGATCACCGAGTCCGGTCCTGCTCCACTGCCATCACGATCACGTGCCATGTTCCCTCGCCTCATCTTTGGTCTCAGGGGCCTGGGTCAGAAGGGTGCCTCGTGGGGGGGCATGTGCGGACGGGGCAAATGTCGTGCCCTCAACCCGGCTGCTCTACGATGGATAATGGGTCGACGGGCGCACCGTCGACCAGAACTTCGAAGTGTAGGTGCGGCCCGGTCGACCGGCCGGTCGAACCACTGAGGGCAATCACCTGACGCTCTCGCACGGTTTGTCCGAGTGAAACGAAAGTGGCCGACGCATGTCCGTAGAGGGTCGTGTAGCCCTCACCATGATCGATGGTGACGAATCGGCCGTAGACCGCATCCTCGCCGACATCGACCACGACGCCCCCACCGGCGGCACGGATGTAGGAGTCCGAGGCGATCGCGATATCCAGGCCGGGGTGATCGCCACTGCCGCCGTGGAGCCCCTGGGTTACGAAGCCGCGACCCCCGAGGGGCCAGTAGGACGGCAGGCTCGCACCACGCGTCGGACGCTCTCCGCCTTCTCCGCGGCGGGGCCCGGAAGCCGGAGGAAGCCAGACCCCGGAAGGTTGGTCCGTCGGGCTGGAGCCGAACAAAGACCGAAGGGCGCCGTACTGGTCTTCGATCGTCTCGAGGCGTTGGACGAGGGCTTCGACCCGTTGCCGATCGCTTGCCATGATGTCGACCTCGCGCTGGAGTTCATCCGCGAGCGCCGCCCTGGCTGCGAGGTACCACCAGGACCCCGCCATGACGGTCAGCACTACGGCGATACCCGCGCAGACCGCAGCCAAACCGCGAATGGACGAGTACGAGATCGTGAAGGTGCGCGTCTCACGGCCGTCCGGAACCAGCATCACGGTCAGTTGCCGGCGGTCGGGCTCTCCCTTCATTCCACCACGTCCGAAAGCGGGCGACCCGTGATCGCTTCGAAGAGTCGTTCGAAGTCCTCGGCGTCGTGATACCCGATCGTGATCGCACCGCCACCACCTCGGCCCTCCTTCACCTCGACCTTCGTGTGAAGATGGTCCTGAAGTGAGGTCTCGATGGCCTGGACGATCGCGCTCTTCGACTTCTTGGCAGGGGACTTCTTCTTCGACCCGGAGGCCGCTCGGCGCTCCACCTCCCTGACGGACCAGCCTTCGGCGGCCGCCTGTCTCGCCAGCTCGGCGGCGCGCACCGGATCGTCGACGGACAGGAGAGCACGAGCATGTCCCTGCGAAAGCCCCCCGGCCTCGACCAGCTTCCGGATCGAAGGAGGAAGCGCGAGCAGGCGGATCAGGTTGGCGACCGTAGAGCGGTCCTTGCCGACAGCCTTCGCGATCTCCGCGTGTTTGAGATCGTAGCGGTCGGCCAGGGCTTGGTAGCCCTCGGCCTCTTCGAGCGGGTTCAAGGCCTCCCGTTGGAGGTTCTCGACGAGCGCCAGCACGAGGAGCGTCTCATCGTCGGCCTCGCGAACGACGACGGGAACATCCTGCCACTCGAGCGAGGTGAGCGCGCGGAAGCGCCGCTCGCCGGCAACAAGTTCGAAGCGGTCGGCGGATTCGGGGTGCGGCCGCACCACGAGGGGCTGTAGGAGACCGTTCTCACGGATCGATGAGGCTAGCTCCTCCAGTTCGGCTTCGGAGAAGACACGTCTCGGCTGAACCGGGTTCGGAACGATCGCCTTGAGCGGCAGGGTCCGGACTTCCGTGACCTCGACCTCCGGCTCCAGGTACTCGCCGAGGAGGGCACCCAGGCCACGGCCCAAACGGTCCCGGCTCATCGGGCCGTCTCCGCCGCCGCGCTGCTTCGGGCACGATTACGAGCCTCGATGACCTCGTTGGCGAGAGATAGGTAGGCCTGAGCTCCACTGGACAGGACGTCGTAGAGGACGATCGGCTGACCGAACGACGGCGCTTCCGCGAGGCGGACGTTCCGGGGGATCGCAGAACGGTAGACCTTGGGGCCGAAGTACTCCCTGGCTTCCTCGCCCACCTGCCGGGAGAGGTTGAGTCGCTTGTCGTACATCGTCAGGAGCACACCCTCCACATCGAGGCTCGGGTTCAGACCTCGCTGCACGAGCCGTACCGTGTTCAGGAGCTGGCTCAAACCTTCCAGCGCGTAGAACTCGCACTGGATCGGAATCAGCACCGAGTTGGCGGCGGTCAGCGTGTTGATCGTCAGGAGGCCCAGCGAAGGCGGGCAGTCGACCAGGATGAAGTCGTAATCGTCCAGAATCGGTGCCAGAGCCTGACGGAGGATCGTCTCCCGCTGGAAGGCGGAGACGAGTTCGATCTCCGCCCCCACGAGGTCCCGCGTCGACGGAATCACGTCGAGGAAGGGGAAGTGCACCTCCCGCACGATCGCGTCTTTGGCCGGCGACTGTCCGATCAAGACGTTGTAGACCGTGGGTCGAGAGTTGCGATCCTCGACGCCGAGGCCGCTGGTCGCGTTGCCCTGCGGGTCGATATCGAGCACGAGGGTGCGCTGCTCGGCCACCGCCAACGAGGCGCCGAGATTGATGGCCGTTGTCGTCTTACCGACGCCGCCCTTCTGATTTGCGATCGCGATGACGTGAGCCATGCCGTTCTTCTGATCCGGGGAGTCCTTGGTCCGGCGGGGCAATATAGGCACGGGCGGAAGGGTCCGGTACGGAAAAAAGTCTTGACCCCCCCGAGGGAGGCCTTGAGCTTTGCGTCGCGGGGTCGAGGGCGGCCCACGAAACCACGGAACCGGGATCGGAGGGGAGTTGGTGATGGGGCTACGGCGTAAGACAGGGTTCGGCTTGTTGTTTCTGGCCTTCGCCACCACGGGCTGCGGCGAGGGGCCGGTCGAGATCGAGCCCCCGGAGGAGGATCTGGTGGCCCCCTTCGTCGGGACGTGGGACGCGGAGGCGTTCACGGTCACGAGTGACGCCGACACGACGACGGTCGCCAACCTGACGATGGACGGATCGTTCGTCATCAACATCCAGCCGAGTGGTACGTACACCGCCACGCTCGTGTACGGGGACCTGTCCCCCATCATCGAGATCGGCGTCCTACGTCCATCGAACAGCGGAACGGTGACCCTCCAGCCGAACGGTGGAGACCCCGCGACGTCGACCTTCGACTTCGTTCAGGTCGACTACCTGGTGCTGGATGGGCCGACACGCTTCGACTTCAACCTCGATGAGGTTCTCGACCCGGCGCAGGCACACATCGAGCTCCAGCGCCGTTGACCCTGTTTCACGTGAAACGGGCCCGCCCGGGCTGTTTCACGTGAAACGGGCCCGCCCGGGCTGTTTCACGTGAAACGGAGGGCTCCCATCTGTTTCACGTGAAACACAAGGCCCGAGGCCGAGGCTGAAACAGAATTCTGGACCAGGCTCCGGACGTGCTGGCCGCCTCACATACTATATATAGTAGGCCGGCTACTGTCGGACCCGACCCGAGGTGCTACGAACCGAGGCGACGGACTTCCAGAACTAGATTCTGAAGGTCGGCTGGGGAGACCCCAGGGACCCGGCCGGCCTGGGCCAACGTCCCCGGCCGAACCCTCCCGAGCTTCTCCCGCGCCTCATACGACAACGTCTCGAAGCTTCCGTAGGGTAGGTCCTCGGCGAGCGCGAAGTCGGCTTGTTCCCTCAAGCGAGCGGCCCGTACCCTCTCTCGCTCCACGTACCCTGCATACTTCAGCTCCACGCCGACGGCAGTGACGGCATCGACCGACGCGTCCGAGGTCTCCACCCCGCTCGCCTGCATCACCTTCTCGGCGTCGACCTTCGGCCTCTTCAGCAGTTCGACGGCCCGGACCGGGCGGCTCAATGGAGACGAGCCGACCCGATCGAGGAGCGGATTCACCTGATCGGGGTGAACCAGCGTCTTCTCGAACCAGACGCGCACCCGCTCTTCATCGGACAGGCGCTCGTCGAGGGCCTCGACCTGCCGGGCGGTCAGCGCACCCACGTCCCGAGCTCGCTCCCCCAGACGGCGGGGGGCGTTGTCCTGCCGGAGTAGCAGCCGGAACTCGGCTCGCGACGTGAACAGTCGGTACGGCTCGTCGACTCCGCGCGTGACGAGATCATCGATGAGCACTCCGATGTAGGCCTCGTCTCGCTCCAGAACGAACGGGTCGTCGTCGCGGGCGCGAAGCGCCGCATTCATCCCGGCCACAACGCCCTGCCCTGCCGCCTCCTCGTAGCCGGTCGTCCCGTTGATCTGACCCGCCAGGAAGAGGCCGGGAAGCTTCCGAAGCTCGAGCGTGTGGCGAAGCTGGTGCGGGGGGAAGTAGTCGTACTCGATCGCGTAGCCCACCTTCGTCATCACCACCTCCTCCATCCCCGAGATCGTCCGGAGGAACTCCAACTGGACGTCGGGTGGGAGGGACGTGGAGAGACCGTTCACGTACAGTTCGGTGGTGTCGAGGCCTTCCGGCTCGAGGAAAACCTGATGCCTCGGCGCGTTCGGGAAGCGCACCACCTTGTCCTCGATCGACGGGCAGTAGCGGGGCCCTCGGCCGCCGATCTCTCCACCGTAGAGTGCACTCCGCTGGAGGTTGGTCTGCACGACCTCCTTCAAGCCATCCCCGGCGTAGGTGATCCAACACGGCCTCTGCTCGGGGATGGCCTCCCGCTCGTACGCCGCGAAGCGGAAGTCGGTATCCTCTCCGTCCTGCCTCTCCGTCCGCGAAAAGTCCACCGTCCGGCCGTCGACGCGAGGTGGCGTGCCCGTCTTGAAGCGGGCAACCTCGAGCCCGAGGTCCTCGAGGCCCTGAGCCAGGTCCAGTGAAGGCGCCTCACCGGCGCGCCCCGCGCCCACCCCGGCGGCGCCTCCGACATGGATCCGACCCCGTAGGAACGTACCGGTCGTCACGACGACACAGTGCGCCGAGAACGTCAGCCCCCCCGTCGTCCGGACACCCACGACCCGTCCCCCGTCCAGGACCACGTCTGCCACCATGTCCTGGAAGAGGTCGAGGGCCGGAAGCCCGTCCAGGATCCGCCGCACCGCGATCGGATAGAGGGCTCGGTCGCACTGGGCTCGGGGTCCCCACACCGCGGGGCCCTTGGACCGATTCAGCATCCGGAACTGAATCCGGGACGCATCGGTCGCTCGTCCCATCA
>JAUIKL010000288.1 GCA_030430625.1 Gemmatimonadota bacterium | reverse complement strand
GTTGAAGACGGTGCGCGGGTCGCGGATCATCGGAAGGGGTTCGGTCGGCGATGCCCAGCTGATCGTGTCGGTGTAGACGCACGAGTAGCCGTAGGCGCATCCGCCCGACTGGTCGACAGGTTCGATGCACAGCTGCATCGACGGGATCGGCGTGTCCTGTCCGAACCGCGAGGCGTAGATCTGGTCCATGGACGTCCCCGCGAAGACGTCGGAGCCGCGCGTCTGCTTCGGGTGGGACTGGGTCAGGAAGACGGCGCTCGACCGGAAGTGGTCTCCCCCGATCTCGTGGGCTTCGAACGCCTCGGCCATCCGCACGTCCGTGTTGCTCACGATCGTGAGGGTGTCACGCCAGGCGTCGAGCGGGCGCAGGGCGGACGACGTGAGGTCGAAGTTGCGCCCGACGTCGGCCGGATCCCACAGGTTCTGGGACGCGCCCCACTCGCTGCATCCGGCGGCCCCGTGCACGAGTTCGATCGCCACGAACCGGGTCGGACTCGAGTCGACCGCCTGGGTGGCGAGCCGGCCAGCGGGCACCATCGCGTCGAGGAAAGGCAGAGCTACGGACGCACCCATACCTTTCAGGAAGGTGCGACGCTCCAGATGCTTTCCGGTGAGTACGCTCATGCTCGCCCCGTACGAGTCGGGTCCGGACGGCACCTCATCGGTTCGCCGGACCATCATTATATATGGCACCTTGTGACGCCCGAGTGCTGAGATCCGTACGCTGCAGGCGGAAGGCCGGGCTGCGGACCACGCCCAGGACGAAGGCCGAGAGGCGGTACTCCTCCGCCGCCGCCTCCCTTTCGATGGCGCGGACCGTCGGCTGATCGAAGGCCTCGACCCGCCGGCCCAACGCGTACGCCATGAGGTTCTGCGTGAAGGTTCGGACCAGCGGCTCGGGGCGCTCGAGAAGGGCGGCCACCAGATCCCCGGCGCTGGCGACCGGTGTGCCGTCGTAGAGTTCACCCCGGGTATCGATCTCGCCCCCGAGTTCACGGATCCGCCACCGACCCGTCACATCGAAGGCGTCGAGGGAGAGTCCGATGGGGTCGATGAAACGGTGGCACGAGTTGCACGTCGGATTGGCCCGGTGGGCCTCCATCCGCTCACGCGTGGTGAGGGCCACGCCGTCCGATGCCGCGTCGGTCTCGTCGAGGTCGGGAACACCGGGTGGTGGGGGCGGTGGCGGCGTCCCCATCAGCACCTCCATCACCCACTTCCCGCGAAGCACCGGGGAGGTCCGATCCCCGTGGGAAGTCAGGGTGAGTACCGATCCGTGCCCGAGGATCCCGCGCCTCCGCTCGTCGGGGTACGCCACGACCCTGAAGTCGTCGCCGCGCACACCGTCGATGCCGTAGTGCTCGGCCAGTCGCTCGTTGAGGACCGACCAATCCGCATCGTACAGCTCGAGAAGCGACCGATCCTCCCGAACGAGCGTCGAGAAGAAGAGCTCCGTCTCCCGTCGCATGGCGCCGGCGAGCTGCTGATCGTAGTCGGGGTACCAGTAGGAATCGGGGTGAACCTTGTCGAGGTCCTGGAGCCGCAACCACTGGGCAGCGAAACGTGTGGCGAGCGCCTCGGCCCGAGGGTCGCGCAGCATCCGGCGCACCTGGGTCTCCAGTCCGTCCACCTCGTCCAGCGCCCCGGAAGCGGCGGCTGCCTTCAACTCGGCGTCGGGGGGGGCGCCCCACAGGAAGAAGGACAACCGCGAGGACAGCGCGTCCGCCCCGACCGTCCACGTCGTGTCGTCGACTCGCTGCCCCGACTCCTCCAGGCGGAAGATGAAGTGCGGGCTCGCCAGGATGGCCTGGAGTGCAGTTCGCACCCCGACATCGAACCCTCCGTCCGCCGCACCTTCGCGGTAGAAGGCCATGAGGGGCTCGATGTCTCGAGGTTCGAGCGCCCGTCGATAGGCCCGAGCGGCCAGCCTCTCGACGATCGTCCGGGCACACGCCTCGGTCTCGTCCTCCGCCGTGGGGCGGCACAGGAAGATCCGCTCACGCACCGGATTCTCGGAGATCCCCGTGACGTCGTGCGGCCCGGCGATGACGAGGTCGCGGAGGTGCGGGAGCAGGGTGAGTCCGTAGCCTCCCAACCCGGTGTGCCGATCGGCGATCGACCAGTCGTGCGGTGACGTCAGGTCGTCGACCGGCCCCTCCGCCGTCTTCACGAATGCCGCGGTCACCCGGTGCGGCCCCGCGGACACGGGGATCGGATCCGTCTTCATCGAGATCCGCCAAGGATCTGCGTAGCTCAGCCACGGGTCGACGTCGAGCAGCGCCACCGGTTCCCCGTCGATCGACACCTCGATCTGCTCGCCGCGAGCCAGCTTGCCCGCAAAGCCGTCCCCCGTGGTCGTGTGCTCGAAGATGATGGTGAACAGGTACGCGCCGTCGGCCGGGAAGGTGTGCACGACCGAGGTCCCACCGCGCGTCCCGAAGGGGGCACCTTCGACACGCTCCAACTGGGAGGTGTACCCGGACACGGTGTACGTGTGGTCCCGCGGCGCCGCATCGAGGTCGCCCACCGCCAGCCGGGATATCTCCGCCGCCGCGCTCAGGTACGCGTCGAGGAGGGTCGGGGACAGGAGTTGGACGTCCGCAATGTTGTCGAAGTTTTCGGACTTGGTGTCGAGGGGGAGGAAGGCCCCCGGGTCGATTTCGAGCCCCAGGAGATCCTCGATCGACGCCGCGTACTCGGCTCGGTTCAGCCGCTGGAAGGTGCGCCCGCCCGGGTTCGGATCACTCCGGGCCGCCTCGTCGATCCGGCCCTCCAGCGTTTCGGCGA
>JAUIKL010000048.1 GCA_030430625.1 Gemmatimonadota bacterium | reverse complement strand
CTCGACCCGGCCAACCTTCTGACCTGGCCGAGAACGATCACGGGTGGCGTCGTCGCCTTCGCGGTGCTCGGTCTCGTAGCCCTCGGCTACATGGGTATGAGAGCGACCGGAATCGGGAGCCCCGGCACCCTCGTAGCGCAGGGCGTGATCGACGAGGGAGCGGCCATGGTGCTCGCCGACTTCGGGAGCACGGCCGGCGAAGTCGCGAGTGGTGAGCTGATCACGGAAGCGCTCCGAATCGATCTCGGCCAGTCGGAGACGATCCGCCTCCTCTCCGCCGTCGCCGTGTCGGAGGCCCTCGTCCGGATGCGGCGAAGCCCGGAGGAGCCGATCGAGGAAGGGGTCGCGCTCGAGCTCGCAGAGCGCATGGGGGCCGCCGGAGTGATCACAGGTGAGGTCGGACCCGTCGGTTCGGGCTTCACGATCAACGCACGTGTTCTGTCGGTCGGAGGTGACGTGCTGGCCAGCTTCCGCTCGCGCGCCGACTCGGAGGACGAGCTTCTCGACGCCATCGACGAGTTGGCCCGGGACATGCGGGACAAGCTCGGCGAGTCGCTCCGGTCCATCGCGGCGTCTCCGTCACTCGCGGGATACACGACGACGTCGGTCGAGGCGCTTCGTCGTCTCACCTCCGCTTCTCGAGGGCTGGCCCGTGGAACGATCTCGGCCGCGGTCGCCCAACAGATGATGGCCGAGGCCGTCGCGCTCGACTCGACCTTCGCATCGGGCCACGTCGCACTCGCCATCGCGATCAACAACTACGGCGGCAACGAGGAGACGCGAGCGCGCTCGTGGGAGTCGGCCTTCCGCCACCGTCACCGCCTGCCCGAAGACGAGCGTCTCCAGGTCGAAGCCGGGTACCACTCGTTCACCGGGCGTTTGAACGATGCCGCCCGAGCGTATCAGAGCATGCTGGCGCTCGATCCCTCGAATGGCGCCGCGGCGGTCAACTTCGCGGACATCACGATGTATCGGGGGAACTACGGCGAAGCCGCCCGGGCCCTGCAGGCCGCTCCGTTGACGGACAGCCCCGCCTGGATGTTCAACCACTACGTCGCGCTCGCGGGGCTGAACGACCTCGATGGAGCCATGGCGGTCATCGACACCTTCGCGGCCGAGGTCCCGGACGACGCATACCACTACGGCAACCGTGCCCTGTTGCTGACCGTCTTCGGTCGGCTCGACTCGGCCTCGAGCGTTCTCGACGCCACCCCAGCCAACTCGGATCCGAACGCACTCGCCTTCGAGGAACACGCGCGGTCGGTTCTGAGCACGGTATCGGGTCGCGTGTCCGAGGCGAGGGAGCACCGAGCCGCCATCGACCGGATCGTCGAGCAGTTCGACGCCCCGTCCCTCCGGATACACAACAGGCTGTTCGACCCCACGTTGAGCCTCTTCGTCGAGGGCGACTCCACGACGGCTCGCTCCGAGCTGGATCAGATGCTGATCGACATCGGGTGGAACGAGCTGTCACCCACGAACCGGGCCTACCCGTATGTCGCGCTGCACTACGCCCTGGCCGGGAAAGTGGACGACGCCGAGGAGATGATGGCGGCGTTCGAGGCAGCCGGGCGACCCGGGGCGGACGGCTTCGCCCTCGACGCCCGAGCCGCCGCCCAGGCGTTGATCGACGTGCTGGGCGGTGACCTCGACGCCGCGGACGCATTCGAGGCCGAGTTGTCCGACCGCCGATGCCGCCGCTGCTCGGATCTCTTCCTCGGGGTGCTCTACGAGAAGGCAGGACGGACGACCGAAGCGGCAGAGGCTTACGAACGCTACGTCGGAACCCGCTTCTACGATGCGCTGGGGTACCACCTGCAGATGCTGTATCCCGTCATCCACGAGCGACTCGCACTCATCTACGACGCGGAAGGGCAGTCGGCGCGTGCGGCCGAGCACTACAGGACCTTCGCCCGTCTCTGGTCCGACGCCGACGCGTCACTTCAGCCGCGCGTCGCCCATGCGCTCGCGCGCGCCGAAGCCTTGGATCCACCAGCCTGAGCCGAGGGTTCTCACAGTATGGCCAACGACTTCAAGACAGCGATCGTGGCGGGGTGCCGGACCCCCTTCGCGCGCTCGGGTAGCGTATTCGCCGACCTGACTGCGATCGACCTCGGCAAGGTCGCGGTTCGCGACGCTCTGGCCCGCAGCGGGCTCCAGGGGGAAGAGGTCGACCACCTCGTCTACGGTACCGTGGTACACGACACCCAGGCACCCAATATCGCACGCGAGGTCGGCCTCGGCGTGTTGCCCAAGAGCGTCCCCGCAGTGGCGGTGTCGAGGGCGTGTACGTCGGCCAACCAGGCCATCACCGACGCAGTTCAGATGATCGCGGTCGGGCAGGCGGACGTGGTGATCGCCGGGGGGTCGGAGTCGTTGTCCCGTATCCCGATCACGGTCAGCGACAAACTCTCGAAGACGCTGGTCCAGGCATCGAAAGGCAAGACTCTCGGCCAGAAGGCATCGCCGTTCTCCGCCATCCGCCCCAGGGACCTCATCCCCGTGCAGCCCGCGATCGCGGAGCCGACGACCGGTGAGACGATGGGTGCCTCAGCCGAGCGCATGGCCAAGGAAAACGGCATCAGCCGCGAAGACCAGGACGCATGGGCCCTTCGTTCTCACGAGTTGGCCGCAGCGGGGACGGCTGACGGACGGCTCACCGCCGAGCTGGCACCCGTCTACATGCCGCCGTCGTACGAGACCGTGGTGACCGAGGACAACGGCATACGCACCGATACCTCGATCGAGAAGCTGGCCAAGCTGCGACCCGTTTTCGATCGAAAGCACGGGTCGGTGACGGCCGGCAACGCGTCACCGCTGACGGACGGCGCCTCGGCGGTCGTGCTGATGAACGCCGAGAAGGCCCGGTCCGAGGGTCGCGCGGTGATGGGTTACGTCCGGAGTTGGGCGTGGACCGCACTCGATCCCGCAGGACAACTTCTCCAGGGACCGGCGTACGCGGCCCCCATCGCCCTGGATCGTGCGGGGCTGTCGATGAAGGACATCGGCTTGATGGAGATGCACGAGGCGTTCGCGGCTCAGGTCCTCTCCAACCTTCAGGCCTTCTCGTCCCGTGAATTCGCGCGGCGGGAGCTGGGACGTTCCGAGGCCGTCGGACACCCGGACCTCGACGTGATCAACGTCATGGGTGGATCTCTTTCGATCGGTCATCCATTCGGTGCCACCGGCGGCCGACTGACCGTCACGATTCTCAACGAGATGGCCCGCCGCGACGTGCAGTTCGGTCTGATCACCGTCTGTGCGGCCGGCGGCATGGGTTTCGCCATGGTGATCGAGCGGCGCTAGCCAGCCACCGAGGCCGACCCCGGAGCCGTCGGGGAGGAGGCTACCCCTCGATCGGCGGAGCGAAGCCGGCCCAGCGCACGACACTGTGCCAGAAGATCTGTACGTCCCCGCTGATCGTCGGATCCTGGACCGGGAAGAGGCTCACCCCGACGAGTCTCTGGCCAGCCGGGCCGGAGCGGTAGCCCACGAGAGGAAGTCCGTCGTCCCAGCGGGCCAGCACCTGCGTGTCGGCTTTCGCCTGGACCCCGCTCGAGAACGACTCCGACGACAGTGTGTTCAGGAAGCTCGTGACCGGGTGAGCGACGACGGAGTTCGGATCCAGCGACACGGTCTCGTAGGTCGCGCCCCCCTCACCCGTGATCGGATCGATTCGAGCGGTGAACGGATCCAGGAGCTCGAGGGCACCCCATCCGACCGAGCCGAGGTTACTGTCGCTTCGCCCCTGATAGTAGAAGGAGGCGGTGACGACGTTGCCTCCTTCCCTCACGTACTGCGCCAACCGGTTACCGAGTGAAGCCGACTCGTCGAAGAGCCCGTTCATGAACACGACCACGACCTCGAAATCGTCCAGGAAGTCGAGCGTCGGAAGCCGATTGACGTGGAAGAAGGTCGAGACGCTCAACTCCTGATCGGCACCCAGAAGGGTGGCGGCGGCTCCCGTGTCATCGAAATCACCACCCGACAGCACCAGCACCCGGGTGACGCAGTCTTCCGTGGCCACGAAGTTGGCCAGGAGGGCCTCGTCGGCCGCCGTCACGGAAACGTCTCGGCGGAACGGGCACACCTGCAGTCCCTGCCGCGGCGTGGGCACGATCTCGTAGGCGCCCGGGCTCACGTCGAGGAAGAGGTAGGTCCCATCCTCCTCCGTTGTGACCGCGTCGACGATCTCCTCGCCATTCCGAATCAGATTCACGGTCATCCCGCCGACCGAAGCCCCCTGAATGTCCCGAACGACTCCTCGGATGCCCGGGCCGGTGTAGCGGATTTCGACCTGGACCTCGATGGGTCCGCTCCCGTCGGCCGTGAGGGTCGTGGTCTCGACCGAGCGGTAGAGTTCGACCGGCCCGTCGTACGCGATCAGCGTGATCGTGACGGTTCGCTCGAACGCATCGTCCGGTACTGCAATCCTCAGGTCGTGAACGAGAGACCCCTCCAGCACACCGACCGTCGTGTCGACCAACAGCTCCTCGGTCACCGCGTCGACGATCACGACCACGTAGCTGTCCACCCGATCGAAGGCCGCGCCGAGGGCGTTGGTTTCGGCTTCCGAAATGGCCTGCGGCCCCACGACTGAGAAGGCGACGACACCCGCGTCCGCGTCGACGGGAGCCGTCGGCTCGTCGGAGCAGGCTACGGCCAGGAGCGCGAGCACGACCGAGACCGCGCCCAGGCTGCGGACGTGTCTCAACGTCCCCCTCCCCGAAGCTGCAGGGAGACGGTGCCGAAGTAACCCTCCCACGGTGAGGCGTCGGACGAGTCCTCACCCGAAAAACGACCGCCGCTCACTTCGAGGAGTACGGGGCCCGTCCCGAGCCCCAGCCCCCCGGTCAGCGCGGAGACACCCTGATCGGCCAGTGCATACCCGGCGCGGAGCGTGACCACGGCGAGCGCCTGCTCGACCCCGAGCGACACGCGTTTGTCCCACGGATTCGTGAACCGACCTCGCGGCGACACCTTCGTGGCCATGCCTTCGAGCGTCGTCCCGCCGGACCGCCAGCCGACACCGAGCCGGTACACCTGGGGGAAGTACGACTCCTCGAAGAGGTTCTCGGCGGTCTGAAGTACCGGAAGGGTCACACCATTGGGGTCGAGCGCTTCCCCGTCGAAACGATCGAGCAGGTCCACGAAGTCTTCGTTGGAGTCGAAGTCCTCGTCCGTGTACACCGCGGTGTGGGCCACCAGATCGTCATTCCAGGTGAGCTTCTGGGCGACGTTCGTCCCGGACGCCGATGCCCGGATCCCTGCGGGAAGATCGAGGGCCACTCCGACGTCGAGGCCGAAACCCGAACCGTCGGTCGCCTCGACGGCCACCGAGGTGACACTGAGGGGAACGCAGCCGGGCGGCGGACTCGACCCGACACAGTTGGCATCGATGTTCGGCTCGAAGAATCGCCCGTTCACCAGCGTGTGACCGGCGATGTATCTCCCACCGACTCCGAGCGAGAGGTTCCCGAGCACGGTCCCGTACGACACGGTGACTTCGGAAAGTGCGGCCGACTGCCACGCCGTGTTGCCGACCGCGTAGTCGAGGAGGTTCTCTTCTCGGAACCCGTTCCCGATCAGGTCCGCCAGCTCACGGCTGAGCGTCATCCGGGTGAAGACGCGACTTCGTAGCCGCACGGCGACGTTGCCGAAAGCGACACCGATCGACGGGAGCGGTGAGCCCGGGCCGGGGATTTCGGCTCGATCCGTGGCGTACGCCGTCGCGAAGCCCTCCGTCACGAACGAGAGCGTGATGCCTTCTGCGGGGAGTCCAGCCACGACGTCCGAAACGTTCAGGTCGGCGGCTCCCCCGATGTCGGCGCCGAAGACGGACAGGATCTCGTTCACTGTGGCGCCTTCACCCAGCCCGACCAGACCCAGCTCGAAGGCGGAGACGTTCCACCCGGTCCCCCGCGCCAGGTTGGCCGGATTCCACTCCACCGCGTCCACACCCGATGCGAAGACCATCCCCCCGCCCCCCAACCCCACCGATCTCGCGCCCGGTGCCATCTGAGCCGACGCGGCAGGCGCCATCGACCCGAGTACGACGAGAAGGGCGAAGGCCCGCCTCATGACTCGGGTACCCGCAGCCGGAGGTGACCGATGATGGTCCCGATCTCCACACTGCCGTCCGAGTTGTCGAACTCCAACTCGGCTTCGATGCGGACGGTCATCATCTGCGTCGTGCCGATCCCGGTGATGCCGAACTCGAACTCTTCGTCGAACTCCGGCTCGCCTTCGCTCGTCGTGGTCTGCCCGACGACCATGACGTTGCCCTGAACGCTCAGCGTCGTCGGCACGATCGTCTGTCCCGGACCGGTCGACGCCCCGTCCTCCATCTCCACGCTGGTCACAGCGCTGTTGAAGCGCGCCCGCACGTCACCTTCGACCGAGACGCTGCCCGCTACCTGAGTGGGGATTCCGTCGGGACCGAAGCCGATGAACTCGAGGCTGGCCGATACCGAGGGGTTGAGGAACCAGAGGTCTTCACCCATGCGCCGGCGGATGACCTCGTCGGCCCAGAGGCGGATCAACCCAGAGCTGAAGCACTGACGCTGCTCGGGGGCACACGATGCCGCGAACTCGATTCCACCGAACTGAGGTGCGCCGGCCGGGCCCGTGGGTACTGGCGACGACGGCTGCGGAAACGTCCCTCCACCCAACGCCGGGGGCGCCCCTGGCTCCACCGCAATCGCATCCACCGACACGACGGCGGCCATCGGCCCCAGTTCGTCGATGTCGGCGGTCAGCACGCCGTTGGTCAGATCGAGCACACCATCGAAGGTCCCGACGGATCCGTTCGACCGGTGGACTGCGACGGCCAGGCGGATGTCGTCCCCGGCCTCCAACAGCCCGGGGTCGACCGCGATCTCCACCCGGGCCGGTTGATTCAGCATCGTACCCGCGGGACTGACGTCGAACGCGGAACTCGGGACTGCGGGACCGGCGTCCGCCGGGAAGGGACCCGACGTCCTCGGCAGGACCTCCACAGACGTCGAGGTCGGCAGTGACCCCGGCGGGAAGACGAGCGAGAAGGCCGGAGGGACGCTCAGGGTTCCGCCGTCGGGACCGATCGTGGACGTGGCGCCTGCCCCATCGATCAGGTCGAAAGGCAGCGGCTGGTCCGCCGGCTGACACCCGGCGACGAACATGCCGAGTGCGGCGACCATCCAAACGCGCTCGAGGGGGGCGGTACTTCTCATAAGACCAACTTGAAGCTCGTCCCGCAGGGGTCGCAACAAGAAATCCGGCCCCGGTCGGCCTCGGAGTCCTAGGCGCCGAGCTCCTTGTCGAGCTGCTCGCGGACCTCTCGACGACGTCGTCCTTCCCGAAAACGGCGCTCGTCCTCGGGGTCGCTGAGATCGAGCCGGGGCACGGCAGACGGCCTTCCGGCACGATCGATCGCCACGAAGGTGAGAAGGCAGGTGTTGGTCTGACGGCGGACCCCCGACAGCAGATCCTCGGCCTCGACCTGGACCCCGACCTCGATCGAGGTACGACCCACGAAGTTGACTCGTGCTCGGCAGGTTACGAGCTCCCCCGTGTAGATCGGTTCCACGAAGTCCACTCGATCGATCGACACGGTCACCACCGGCTGCCCGGAGTGCCGCATAGCCGCAACTGCGGCCGCCCGGTCGACCATGCTGAGGAGCTCTCCTCCGAACACGTGCCCGTGGTTGTTCACCTGGTGAGGCATCATGAGCTCGGACACCACGGCTGTCGTGGCGTCCGGCTTCTTCGCGACTTCATGGGATTGGCTCATGCGCGTCGTTACCCCGACACACGCCACGGGTTGCCCCACCGTGGACGCATTGACGGATCGGCCCCGACACCTCATGTCCCCTGTCCGAGAAGAACGGGCGACACCCTCTGGAGGAACGCGTGGCCGATTCGCCACAAGAAGGACACTACCGAGCGGCACAACGATTCGGCTTGATCGGGGGTGTCCTGATCTTCGGGCTCATGTTGGTCCTACCGGGTCCCGGGGATCTGAGTCCGGAAGGGTGGCGCACCGCCGCCGTGGCCACGCTGATGGCGGTCTGGTGGATGACCGAAGCCATACCGATTCCGGCCACCGCGGTTCTCCCTCTGGCACTCTTTCCACTCCTGGGAGTGCTCGACGCCCCGAACGCGTCGGAGCCCTACGCGGGCGAGCTGATCTTTCTCTTCATGGGCGGCTTCTTCATGGCCGTCACCATGGAGAAGTGGGGGCTCCACAAGCGGATCGCGCTTAGGATCATGTCGTTCGTCGGCACGAGCCCGGATCGACTCATCCTCGGCTTCATGTTGGCGACCGCCTTCCTCTCCATGTGGATCAGCAATACCGCCACGGCCGCGATGATGCTGCCCATCGCGCTGGCCGTCGGTGAGATGTTCCGCCCGCAGGACAAGGTCGGCCCCTACGAGTTCGGAATCGCGCTCATGCTCGGGGTCGCGTACTCGGCGTCGATCGGCGGAATCGCGACCCTGATCGGGACTCCTCCCAACGCCGTATTGGCCGGCGCCGCGAGTGAGCTCCTGGGATACGAAATCGGCTTCGTGCAGTGGATGGGCGTGGGCCTGCCGGTCACGATGCTCATGCTCCCGATCACCTGGATCGTACTCACCCGCTTCCTGTACCCGCCGGGACCCCTGTCCGGTGACGCCGCCGCGATCATCGACGAGGAACGACGGGCGCTGGGACCGATCGGTCGCGGAGAGGCGATCACCGCTGTCGTCTTCACGTTGACGGCGCTGGCGTGGGTCATGCGTTCGGAAAAGGTGTTCGGAGGCCTGACCATCCCCGGCCTCCAGACGTTCTCTCCCCTGATCCGCGATTCGACGATCGCGATGACCGCGGCCGTCGTGCTCTTCGCGACACCCGTCGATTGGAAGAAGGGGGAGTTCACCCTGGATTGGCGCACGGCGGCCAAGATCCCCTGGGGTGTCCTCGTTCTCTTCGGTGGCGGCCTGTCTCTGGCACGAGCCATGGATCAGTCCGGACTGGCCGACTGGATCGGGAGTGTGGTCGGGACCCTCGGCGGTGTTCCGGCGATCGCCATCGTGGCCGTCGTGGCGACGCTGGTGGTCTTCCTCACCGAGATGACCTCGAATGTGGCGACCACGAGCATGGCCATGCCCGTCATGGCCGGCGCCGCCGTCGGTCTCGGCATGGAACCTCTCCAGCTGATGACCGCGGCGGCGCTGGCCGCTTCGATGGCGTTCATGTTGCCGGTGGCGACGCCGCCGAACGCGATCGTCTTCGGATCCGGCTATCTAACGATCCCTCAGATGAGTCGAGCGGGCATCGTTCTGAACCTCGTTGCCATCGTCTTGATCACACTTCTCGGGAGCGCGCTCATACCGATGTTCCTGGCGCGCTGATGGTGCGGCAGGCGGCTCGCCCGGAGTTTCGGGCAAAGCCTATGCCTCCGCCTGATGCACGACGATCTGGTTGAAGGGAATCTCGATGCCGGCGTCGTTGAGCGCGTGGTAGATCGAGATCCGGACGTTGTGCTGCATGGCCGGGAAGTCCTCGGGCTTCGAGAACGGGCGGGCGACGAGGTCGAGTGAAGAAGCACCGAAACCCCCGAAGCCACAGCTCGGCGCGGGATCGGCGAGCACCAGGTCGGTCGACTTCAAGCAGTCCGTCACGACGTCGAGTACGCGCTCGATGTCGGACCCGTATGCGACACCGACGGAGATGTTGGCTCTGCGGGCTCCGAACCGGGTGTGGTTCACGATGCTGCTCGAGCTGGCCTGACCGTTCGGGATGATGATCGTGTCGTTGTCCGGACTCCGGAGCGTGGTCGCGAACAAACCGATCTCCTTCACGAGGCCCGTGTGGCCCGCGGCGGTGATGATGTCACCGATCGTGTAGGGTCGGAAGAGCAGGGTCATCACCCCGGCCGCGAAGTGCGCCAGACTCCCCTGGAGCGCGAGACCGATGGCCAGGCCGGCCGACGCCAGAAGGGCAACGAGACTCGTGGTTTCGACGCCGACCTTACTCAGAGCCGTGATGACCGCGGCCGCCAGGACCGCATACTGGGCGATGCCCGCGAGGAACCGGGACAGCGCTTCGTCGACGTTGCGAGCCCGCAGCAGACGAAGCACGAGCGAGTACGCCCACTTCGAGAAGATCCAACCGACGACGAAGATGACCAGCGCGAGAGCCGCACCGACGATCACCGGGATCCAGGGTTCGAGCGTCTCGGGAACGGGAACGGGGAGGGACTGTAGATCCATTGGTGGCTTGTCCGGGTCGGAGTGATCGTGGCGCAAGGCGTTGCGCGACTCTCTTCCATGGACCGACGACCGGGGCCGAAGTCACACGAGAGTGCGACGACCCGGGCCGAGGTCGTGCGCCCGGTACAGGCGTGCGGCCCGAATCCGCAGATCGTATCCTTCGATCGATCCGCAGTCGGGATCGAATCCAATCGAACAGGGAGGCAGGGACGTGGGGAAGAAGAGCCTGGCGGGAGCACTCCTGGGCGCCGCGCTGATCGCGCTGCCCGGAGACGTGGCGGGGCAGGACGAGGCCGGTGTACTCGCCGCGATCGAGCAGGTGTTCGACGGAATGCGAAACGCCGATCCGACCAGCGTTCGCGCTGTCTTTGCGGAGGACGCACGCTTCGCGGTTCTCGATACCCGCGGGGGAGCCGCCACCATCCGGTCCCAGAGCGTCGACGGGTGGATCGATGCCATCTCGACGTCCGAGGGGCGGTGGGACGAGCAGATCTACGACGTGGAGATCGAGGTGGACGGTCCCATGGCGTCGGCCTGGACCCCGTACACCTTCTATCTCGACGGTGAGATCTCGCACTGCGGGATCAACTCGATCGAGCTGCTCTTCGATTCGGAGGGGTGGAAGGTCACCCAGCTGTCCGACACACGGCAGCGCGAGGGGTGCCCGGACCCGCACGGAGTTACCTGAGCCCCGCTGGGCCGACCGACAGGATCGGAAGGTCCCTGGTCATGGGGCCGTCGGATCGGGCGCGCCCCGGACGGACGCACCGGCCTCACAAGCTCTCGAGGAACTCCTCGATGGTCCGAAGCGTCTGCGGCGCCGACAACACATCGGTGTGTTCGCGACCGGGAATCCGTACGACCGGAACCCGCGCGCCGGCGCTGAGTCGCTCTGCGTGATCCCAAGAAACGCGTCGATCCTCGTCCGGCTGGATGATGACCACCGGGACGTCCACCTCCCGGATCCGGCGACTGGGGGTGAGCGCCCGAAAGCCACTGCCGATCCGGAACCAGAACACCGGCCGCATCAAGGCCACGAGAAGGCCGCCCGGTAGTCCGATACTCGTGAGGTACTCCGCCGTGACGCGGAGCACGTCGGCAGGCGCGGCAATCAGCGCCAGCCCGTCGATGGGAGCCCCGTCGGCGGCGGCGAGGACTCCAGCCGAGCCCCCCATCGAGTGTCCGACGACGACCAACTGCCGGTCCGGAAATCGCTTGGCCGCGTATCGTGCAACCGCGATCAGGTCATCCCGGTGATCCTTGATCGAGACGAAGGGGAGGCGAGGGTTTCGGCCGTGTCCCCGGGTATCGAAGAGGAGAACGTCATGCCCGGCTGCCGCCAGCGGTTCCGCCAGGCGAAGCACGATGCCGTGGTGTGCGCTCCACCCGTGCGCCACCAGGACAAGGGGTTCGAACGGCTGGGCCTGAGGCGGGCTGATCAGCCACGCGGCCAGACGGTGCTCTGCGGACTCGATCTCGAGCTCTTCGTAGGCGGTTCCGATGTCCGCAACCGACCGCTCGATCGGTCGATCACCTGGGTCGAGCACCTTCAGCGCGAACCGATCGAGGGCCAACGCCGCCGCCACGAAGACGACAGCCAGCACGAGGACGACCCCAAGGGTCAAACGGCGCGCACCTGTTCGAGAGCGCGGCGCACGAACACGGGCACCATGGCGCGCCGCCAGTCCGGGTCGACGATGATGTTCTCGAGCGGGCGGCACTGCTTGTGGGCGCGCTCCGCCAACTCGTCGAGCGTCTCGTCGGTGAGTACCTGGCCGACCGCCTCGTCGGCCCATTTTGCCAGGACCTTCGGACGGGACCCGAGTGCGGACACGACGCCCTCGAGGGAACGGACGACGCCGTCCTCCCCGATGTCACCCGCCACCGCCACGGTGAGGAGTGGAAAGTCGATCGACTTCCGTTGCCGAAGCTTCACGTACGCCTGACGACGAGAGGCCGCCGCCAGCGGGATCCGGATCGCTACGAGGATCTCGTCGGGCTGTCGGCGCGTGTTCGCGATTCCGTCCGCGATGAAGAAGTCCCGGACGGAGACGGTGCGCTCTCCCTCCGGTCCGACGAGGAGAAGGTCGGCGTCGAGAGTGATCAGCACCGGTGGTGTGTCGGCCGAGTGCGCGGCGACACATTTCTTGCCGACCTTCGTGACGTGGCAGATCTCCCCGTCCTTCTTGAGACAGTAGCCGAGCGCCTGCCGCCAGAACTCGGTCTGGTTGTAGTACGTGCAGCGCGTGTCGAGGCAGACGTTGCCCCCGATCGTACCGGAGTTGCGGAGCTGTGGACCGGCCACGAGTTCGGCAGCTTCGGCGAGCGCCGGGAAGAGTCGACGAACGGTTTCGCTGTGGGCGACCGATGTCAGCGTCTCGGCGGCGCCGATCCGGAGCACGTCCCCCTCCTGACGGATCCCCGTGAGGTCGTCGATCGCCTTCAGGGCCACGAGGTGCCCGGGCTCGAAGAGCCGGTGCTTCATGTTCGGAATCAGGTCCGTGCCGCCGGACACGTACATGGCGTCGGAGCCGTGTTCACGCATGAGCGCGATCGCGTCGTCCAGCGTCGTCGGGCGGTGATACTCGTACGTGGGTAGTCTCAGCATGTCATTGCGTTACCGGCGTGGCGCGTGACTCGAGCGGCCGCGGCTCCATGAGCCTCGCCACCATGATTCCATCCTGCCCGTCGATGCTCACGATCCGTTCGGCGAGGGTGCGCTCGCTGATCTGAACCGAGTCCCCGACCAGGGGCGCGTGCATGAGGTGCAACGCACCGTCGACCCAGATCGCGAGCCCGGTGTGTGCGATGTCGAGTCCATCCACCGTGCTGGTGGCAGCGATGATGTCCCCGTTCTGGATTCCCGACGCAGCAGCGGCGATCTCGTCCTCGGGAATCATGTAGCGCACTCGCTCGGCCAAGCGGCGTTCGATTTCGACGATCTTCTCGAGGACGGCCGGGTCGGCCAACTGGCGGTACGCCTCGGGGTGGGTCGACATGAAGTCGATGGCATCCTCGTCGGGAACACCTCCGAGTTGCGCTGTCATGTCGACCATCAGCGCCTTCGCCTCCCCATCGCCGATCCACTCGGAGAAGTAGTGCAGACGGCTCGGATACCCGTCGATCTCGTTGTTCCGATAGCGAACGGCCCGCACCGCACGCTCGAACTCTCCTTCGACACCACCCCGGTCGTCCATGCGACCGATGGCCCCGGTCTTCACGAGGACGGAGATCGCGAAGACGCTCTCCACGAAGGTCACGCAGTCCAGGGCCCGCAGATTCACGACCAGCCGCTCGGGACCCTCGACCTCCAGGGTCTGCGGCTCGTACGGTGTCCCGACGAGCGAACGGCCCACGGCCGTCATGAGCTCGCCCATCGGCAGCGTGTCGGCCTGTGTGTACCGAGCCAACAAGAGAGCCCTTTCGAGGACGGTCCAGTCCGCGTCGTCCCACGACACCGTGCCCATGGGGGCACCCGACGGGTCCGCCGGTCGGATGATCTCGACCGGGCTGTAGCGCACCCCGAGCAGAAAGATCACGACCACCGCGAACGGGCCGACGAGCGGCCGGAGGGCCTTCAGGCGTGTCATCAGTCGGCCGGGATCGCTTCGGAAGGTGTGTCACTCGGCGCGCGGAGGCCGGGAGCCTCTGGCTTGCCGAGGCTTCCATCCGCCCGTGCCGCCTCGATCCCCCGCCACACGTTCGGCGCGGTGAACGGCAACCGGTCCATCCGAACGCCGACGGCATCGTAGATGGCGTTCGCGATCGCGGGAATCGACGGGTGCAACGGTCCCTCGCCCGCCTCCTTGGCGCCGTAGGGGCCCTCGGGGTCGATCGACTCGACGATCAGAGACTCGAGGTCGGGTGTGTCCAGCGACGTCGGGATCCGGTAGTCCAGAAGGGACGGAGCATTGTGCAGCCCGGCTCGACCGTGGTCGGCGTCCTTGTACACCTGCTCCTCCATGAGCGCCTCACCGAAGCCCATGTAGGCCGACCCCTCCATCTGGCCCTCGACCAGGATCGGGTTGAGCGCCCGTCCGCAGTCGTGGGCGACCCAGATCTTCTCGACCTCGACGATGCCGGTGTCGGGATCGACCGCGACTTCGGCCACGTGCGCGGTAAAGGAGTAGGCGGGAGAGGCACCGATCGTGCCTCCACGGTACTCGCCGTGCACGTCCTTCGGTGTGTTGTACCATCCGGTGGCCCCGAGCGTACCGAAGGCGGCCTCCGCCATGTTGAACGCCTCGGCAATCGGTATCGACCGATCCGGGTCCTGGACCCACATGGCCCGCCCGTCGGCCAACGCGACCTCGGCGGCCGGGACCTCCCAGTGGGTCCCGACGGCCTTCTGCACCTGGGCGCGAAGCTTCGTCGCGGCGTCGATGGCCGCGTTGCCGAGCATGAAGGTCACGCGGCTCGAATACGCCCCAAGGTCGACCGGCGTGAAGTCGGTGTCGCCCCGGAGAACCCGCACCCAGTCGAGCGGCACACCCAACTCCTCGGCCGCGATGTAGGCAACGACCGAGTCGCACCCCTGTCCGATCTCACTGGCGCCACTGAAGACCGCGACGCGCCCGCTCCGATCGATCTGCATCTGGACCGCCGACTGCGGCATCTCGTTCGGGTAGATCGGGTAGTTCGTGCCCGAGATGTAGGTCGAGCCCGCCACGCCGATGCCACGGCCGTACGGCATCTTCCGGAACTTCTCGCCCCAGCCGCTCGCCTCCTCGACAGCCGCGAGGCACTCGAGGAAGCCATTCGACGTGACGCGGAGTTCGTTCACGGTGCGCGTGTGCTCGCCGATGAAGTTCCGGCGCCGGAAGTCGATCGGGTCGAAGCCCGTCCGCTCGGCCAGCTTGTCGATCTGAACCTCGAACGCGAACCGGGGCTGGACCGATCCGTGGCCCCGCTTCGGGCCACACGCCGGCTTGTTCGTGTAGACACGCGTCGAGTCGAAGCGGTACGCGGGCATCTCGTACGGCGCGCACA
>JAUIKL010000047.1 GCA_030430625.1 Gemmatimonadota bacterium | reverse complement strand
CGTGGCCATTCACGACGAGGATGCGTCTGAACCCGTGCCGCTTGACCGAGCCCAAGACTTCCAGGAGCACACGCTCGTACGTCGTCGGGGAAAGTGAAACGGTCCCGGGATAGCCCATGAAGAAGGGTGTGATGCCGTAGGAGATCACCGGAAAGACGGGGACGCCGAGCGGCTCCGCGGCCTCGAATCGGTCGCGAGACTGATGTGGGCATGCTGCTCGGTGCATCCCAGCGGAACGATGCAGCGGTCGTCCCGCTCCAGATACGTCTCGACCATGCGCCATGTCATCTCGGCGACTCTCACGCTCCCTCCGACTCCCTGCTGGACGTCCACTGTCCCAGGATCCTCTGTTGAGCGACCGGCAACGCCAACCCCTCCACATCTCGAAGAGCCACCCATCGGTGGTCATCCGGAGGGGTCGGCGTGGAGTCCACGCGGCTTGCAGCCGGCAAATACGTCGCGTCGATGTGGGTGAAGCGGTGACGAACCTCGTCCAGTGCCGTGACGTCCCCGACCAGGCGCGCCCCGACGCGCCCGGCAACCTCGTCGACGTCTCCCTCGGGAAAGGCCCACATCCCGCCCAGCAGACCGTCGGACGGGCGCCGATGGAGGAGTAGGCGATCGTCGGCGTACAGCAGCGCAACGGAGATACGGAGAACCCGCGCCGGCTTCTTCCGAGCTGCTGCCGGCCGATCCTGTTCCGTCCCCGCCGCGCGGGCCGCGCAGAGCTCGGCCACCGGGCAACGCTCGCACCGAGGCACTCTCGGAACACAGATCGTGGCGCCCAACTCCATGAGCGCCTGATTCCAGTCCCCCGGCCGTCGAGGCTCCACCAGCTCCGCAGCCCGCTCCTCCAGCCAACGGGGCGTCGGCTTCGGCTCGTCGTACAACCGGGACAAGACACGCTTGACGTTTCCGTCCACCGCCGGGGTGACAACCCCGAATGCGATCGACGCGACCGCACCCGCGGTGTAGGCGCCCACGCCCGGCAGGTCGAGCAGGCCAGCGGGGTCGGAGGGGACGACTCCGCCGTGTCGGTCGCGCACCACCGCCGCCGCCCGGTGGAGGCTCCGGGCCCGTCGGTAGTACCCCAATCCCTCCCACGCCTTCAAGACCCGATCCTCGGAGGCATCCGCCAACGATTCGACGTCGGGGAACTGCCGGAGCCAGGGTCCGTAGTACCGGGTCACGGTTTCGACCCGGGTCTGCTGGAGCATCACTTCGGACACCCAGATCCGGTACGGGTCGGTTTCGCCTCTCCAGGGGAGGTCGCGTGCCTCCCGGTCGTAGTGTGCCAGGAGCCTCGTTCGGAGCCGAGATCGGGCGCCGGGCGTGGTCAATCGAGCCTTCATGGCGGGAAGCTACCCCGCCGGGTAGCATGGTGTCATGCGCTTCACGACGTACACGAAATACAAGGGCGGTTGGCTGGACGCCCTGAACCTCGAGTCCCTCCTCGAGCACCTGTCCGACTTCCTCATGGACGGTGGCTTCGCGGGAGGCCCGCACTATCACCCGTTCTGGGGGTGGTCGGGCGACGAGGACGTGAACTCGACGGACGCCCTCAAGCACGCCCTGCTCAAGGCCCTCCTCGAGAGCGGCCAGCTCACCACCGAGATGATCGAGGAACTCCGCGGTGAGGGTCAGGGCGACGAGGAGATCCAGAAACAGATCGCCGAACTACTCGACGACCTGATCGCGCGTATGGCCGAGGAGGGGTACATCAACCTCGAGACCGGCAACCCGCAGCTTCCCGGGGCCACGTACGACGTGACCGGTCAGGGCAAGATCGACGAGGCGAAGCAGGCGGCGCAGCAGGTCAACTTCAGCCTCACTCAGAAGGGGATGGATTTCCTCGGCTACCGTGCGCTGAAGGGCCTGCTGGGTGCACTCGGGAAGTCGAGCGCCGGATCACACGACACCCCCCATCTCTCGACGGGCGTGGAAGCCGAGGCCGCATCTCGACCGTACGAGTTCGGGGACACGATGAACCTCGACATCCCGGCCACGCTCAAGAACGCGATCGAGCGCGAGGGGCTGAAGGTGCCGCTCGATCTCGACTACGGTGACCTGATGGTCCACCAGTCCGAGTACCGCTCGTCGTGCGCCACCGTCCTTCTCCTCGACATCAGCCACTCGATGGTGCTCTACGGGGAGGATCGCTTCGCCCCGGCCAAGCAGGTCGCGCTGGCCATGTCCCACATGATCCGGACGCAGTTCCCGGGAGACTCCCTGCGCGTCGTCACCTTCGGAGATCGGGCCCAGGAAATTCCGCTCTCCCAGCTCGCCAAGGCACAGGTCGGCCCCTTCCACACCAACACCGCGGAAGGGCTGGAGATCGCGCGGAGGATTCTCACGGCGCAAAAGAAGGACATGCGTCAGATCGTCATGATCACGGACGGCAAGCCGAGCGCCATGACGCTACCCGACGGGCGAGTCTACACGAACTCCGGCGGACTCGACCCGACGATTCTGAAGCGCACGTATCAGGAGGTCGCCGCATGTCGGAAGGCCGGGATCCTGATCAACACCTTCATGCTCGCCGACGACCCGTACCTCGTGCAGTTCGTGCAGCGCGTGTCCGAGATCGCCCGTGGGAAGGCGTACTTCACGAGTACGATGACGCTCGGGCAGTACATCATGATGGACTTCATGCGAAACAAGCGACGGAGAGCGGGATGAGGCGGGGGACGGGATGAGGCGAAGTGGATCGATTGCAGCGGTGGCCACGCTTTGTACGCTGTCCGCCTGTGCGCCCGAGGCACCGGTCGAGCAGGCGGGAGAAACGGGGCCGGCGGCCCGCCCCAACTACACGGTGCGTCTCGACTCCGAGTCGAGCCTCCCGGCCGACTTCCAACTGGTGGAGGACGACGACGGGATCCGCGTGAAGACCGGACCGGCAGGCATCGCCTTTCGGACCGACGACGTGATCGTGGGGGGGGACCTCCACGCCCAGGCGACCTTCCGGCAGTTCGACGCGCCCGTCGGCTACCGCGAAGCGTACGGAATCTTCGTCGGCGGCATCGACCTCGATGGCCCCGATCTCGAGTACACCTACCTGTTGATCCGGCCTACCGGTGACTTCCTGATCAAGCGGAGGATCGGGGAGGTCACGGAAACCCTCGTGGATTGGACTCCCCACCCTGCGGTGGATACGGTCGAGCTCGAGGGGGATCAGCCGGTCAACACGCTCGGCATCGACGTCTTCGACGGACGGGTGCACTTCGTGGTGAACGGAGACGCCGTACACGTCGAGGACGCGTCACGAGTCCGGCCCTACGGTGTGACGGGCGTGCGGGTCAACCACAGACTCGACGTCCGCGTCGACCGCTGGGTTCTTCGAGAGACGTCGGACGCGTCGTAGCCGGGACGGCGGACCGGCTAGACCGCGGGCGCGGGAACTGCGCCCTTTGCCTGCTCCGCATCCAGGAGCGGTAGGGCTCGTCGTCGGGCCATGATCTCCAAGAACACGGCTTCGGCCACGAGTCCGACGACAGCCAGCGTCACCCCGAGTCGCGCCCCGTTGTCCCCCATGGGACCGATGAGGATCGGAGCGGCGGCCAGGATCACGACGATCCTGAGAACGGCTCCGCGCGCGACCAGGCCGGTGCAGCCCGCTCGAACGAACAGGCCCTGGTAGTACTGACGGTGACCGTAGAGGAGTGGGTAGAGCGCCGCCACGGGGAACGCCTGCGCGGCCGGCTCGAGCAGAGACGGGTCCAGCCGAAAGCCGATCCAGAGAATCGTTTCGCCGACGGTGGGAACGACGAGCAGGCCGAGAAAGAGGGTCACGACGACCGCCAGCGCACCCGCGTATCCTCGCACACGGGCATGGGATTCTCGGCACTTCACGAGTGCGAGGGAGGCGTGCTGGAGCTGCCCCACGGGCGCGGCCAGGAACCACGCGACCGCCTCGACGACCGTGAACGCCGCGATGGAGCAGTCGGGCTCGGGCGTTCGAGCCAGGACCGAGTTGATGATGAGCGGGGTGCTCCACCAGAGCATCACGTTCAACATCAGAGGCGTCGAGAAGGAGACGATCGGATCACCGGCGTCCGGGACCGGAGTCTCGACGCGAGGCCGCTCGGCGGGCGCGAGCGTGACGAGGATCGCCTCCGCCGCCAGTCCGGCCGTGAACGCGACGCCACCGAGCCACGCCCCGGCCGGCGTCAGGGTCAGCCCGAAAGCCACGGCGCCCAGGATGGCGGTTCGCACCCCTGTGGCCACGGCAATCGGATGGGTCCGGTGCCCCGCCACGAGTCGGCCCTGGTGGAAGGCTCGCAAGCCCGTCAGCGCCGGCACCAACCAGAGGGCGCTCATGGCCGAGATCGCCTCGTCGAGGATCATGTCCCGGACACCGACCAGCTCCCGGAAGACGAAGAGGCCGAGCGGCGTGAAGGCGACGAGGGCCGCGACACCGGAGAACAACACGGAGACGAGTGCGGTCAGCCTTCGCACCGATCGGTCGTCACCGGTGAGGAGGAGCCGCTGGGCCGCGACCTGCTGGATGACGAGAAGGGGGGCGTAGATCACGCCGATGAGGGCGAACGCCACCCCGTAGCCGGACAGTGCGGTAGCCGGGTCCTGCGATCTCGCCAGAGCGGCGGCGAGGAGGGGATTCGTGGCGGTGAGCAGATAGCTCGTCGCGACGAGAGGGAGGTAGAAGCGCGCGAAGCGCGCCGTATCGACGGTATCGTTGGAGTGCGGGCTCACTCTTTCGACCTACCCGTCCGCGCCGTCGTACTCGGGCTCACCCCGCATCCGGCGCTCGAGAGGGGCCACGGAGTCGAAAGCGTCACGGTCGCGGGATGCCCCTAACTGCTCCGAATACGGTCGCCTTTGTCGTCTGCGTCCGCTGATGGGTCCGCCGACAGATCCGGAGCCGTTGGCTCCTCCGGGCTCTTGTGCCGTCAAATGGATCCTCCGGCAGGGAACGTTCTGGGAGTGGGCTTCCCGGTGCACGTCAGCTTATCCGACCCCACCGCGATCGGACAGGGTGCTGCACGTAGTGAGATCCACCACGCGCGGCGACGGCATCGGCCCGATTGACGCGGGCGACGACGCCAGGCATCGTTGCGGGTATCATGCCGCTCACCAGAACGTGAGCATATCGATCGAGGAGTGTACCATGCGTCCGTCACCGCTCTTTGCACTCGCCGTGGCCTTCATCCTTCCAGCCTGCTCGGCTCAGTCGAGCGAGTGGAGGCTACCTGACGACCCGGCCATCGTCGACTACCGGGTCGCCGACGCCGAGGTGGTCCAGCAGGAGTTGGTAGACCCTCCCTTCCTCCCGCCCCACGAGCAGGTAGCCAGCGGCCCGCCGAGGGTCGTGAGTATCCGACTCGAGATCGTGGAGCGTGAGGTCGAGATCGCGCCGGGTGTCTTCGTCTGGCAGATGGCATTCAACAACCACGTGCCCGGCCCGGTTCCGGTGGTCTTCCAATGGGATTGGATCGATCTGACGCTCGTCAACACCACCACCGATACCGTGCGCTTCGGTACGGCGGACAACCAGCTACCCCACAACATCGACTTTCACGCGGCCACGGGCGCTCTGGGAGGCGGGACTCTGACGGTCGTCGCTCCGGGCCAGGAGGTGGGGCTCCGATGGCGGGCGGCCAAGTCCGGCTTCTTCGTGTATCACTGTGCTCCGGGTGGTGAGATGGTTCCGTACCATGTCACGACAGGTGGAAACGGCGCCATTCTGGTGCTGCCGCGAGAGGGCCTGCGTGACGGTGACGGGAACCCGATCCGCTACGATCGAGCCTACTACTTCGGCGAGCAGGACTACTACGTGCCGATGAACGAAGACGGCACGTCGAAGCGCTACGCCAACTTCAGCCTCCAGATGGCCGACTGGGTCGGAGTCATGAGAGGGCTGGTGCCCACACATATCGCCTTCAACGGCGAGTACGGCTCACTCACGTCCGACATCCGGCTCGAGGCCGAGGTCGGTGAGACGCTTCTCATGCTCCATTCCCAGGCCAACAATCCATCCTATCCCCACCTCATCGGTGGTCACGGAGACTGGGTGTGGCCCTACGGGAAGTTCGGCAACCAACCGGATGAGGGTCTGGAATCGTGGGACGTCGTCGCGGGCGGAACGGCCGCGGCCGTCTACACCTTCGAGCAGGAGGGCACCTACGTCTACCTCAACCACAACCTCATCAAGGCGTTCCTGTTCGATGCCAAGGCCATGATTCACGTGACCGGCGGCTGGGACGACGAACTCATGACAAGCACCTTCGCACCGCGCACCGTCACGTCGAACTGAGTCGGCTGTCCGTCACACGACCGCCACACCAGGTGAGGCTTCCCGGGCTGGGTCAGACCTCCGGCCGGTCGTCCTCCCAGCTCCCGTACAGCTCGTCCTGCTCCCGGCTCTTCCGGCGAATCCAGAGACCAGCGCCGGCGACCATGCCCAAGGGCAGGAGGCTCAGGAACGCCGTCGTCACGAGAAAGGCCTGTCGGTTCTCATCGCTGGAATCGAAGCAGACGGGGCAGGCGTGCGCCACGTCCGGAACCACCAACAAGACGAAGAGGCCCGCGAGGGCGATGAGGGCTGATCTCATAGGTACACCTTCCAGTAGAGGACCGGCCACACCAGCACGACGAAGTACCAGAACGCCGACACCGTGCCGAGCTGAGACGCGGTCAGGGTGCCCTTGTCGAGGCGGTGGAACGCCCAGCCGAGGCCGAGAAGGGCGCCGACGGCGTGAATGGCGTGGGCCCCGACGATCAGGTAGAAGAAGCCACCGTATGTACTCGACTGAATCGTGAGCCCTTCAGCCAGCAACGCAGTCCACTCGACTCCCTGGAAACCGACGAACACGCCGCCCAGGACGATGGCCAACAGGAGAGGAATCCGAGCCGCGGACACTTCGCGACGGTACGCGAACCAGGCGAAGACCAGGACGATTCCGCTGACGAGGAGGGCCAGCGAGTTGAGTGCGGTCTGCTCGACGGGAAGTCGGGGCTGGCCGTACGGCGGCCACATCTGACCGGCCGCCTGCGACCGCACGATGGCGTGCGCGGAGATCAGTCCCGCGAAGAACATGACCTCCGTGAAGATGAAGATGAGCATCCCGAGCACCCCGTTGGGGATGATCGGCTCACGCTTGACCGGAGCGGGCCTCGAATCGATCGGATAGGTGGCCGACTCTGCGCTCATTACTGGTTCGGGTTGAAGCTCATGACGTAGTCGGCCATCAGACCCAGCTGTTCCTCGTCGTAGAGGGCGCCCCACGGAGCCATGAGGGCCGAGCCGCCCACGGCCGCCGCACCGTCACGAATCACCGTGATGATGCGATCGCGATCGCGGCCCTCCCAGAAGACCGGGTCGGTGAAGTTGGCCGGCGGCGGATCCAGCGCAGCACCCGCAACACCCGACCCGTCACCCGCGGCGCCGTGGCAGGTCGCGCAGACGGTTCCGTACGAGGCCGCAGCCGTGAAGCCCGCGGGCTCGGCCTCCACCACCTCGGTGCCTTCCTCCTCGTGCACTTCACCGGCCATCTCGGCCAGACCCCGCTCGACGGCGGCCTGGGCCGCCAGATTCTCCCAGTTGTTTCCACGGTGGTTCAGCACGTCCGGGGAAACGCCGGCCACCATCAGCGCCATGAGGATCACGGACGTGGTCAGGAGCCACTTCATGATCCGCTTTTCGGCCTTCAGGTGCATGAACTCGTTGATCACGAGCCGCGCCTTCCAGAGCGCGATACCGAACGCCGTGACCAGCGTGATCGCCCGAATACCCGTGGCCTCACCGATCTCCGGTCCTGCGACACTGATCAGAAAGAGGACGAGCAGCGTGAGGTAGATCTTGAAGTAGAAGCCGGTGCCGTGACCTTCGCCGTGCCCGTGCCCGTTGTGATCGGAATGCTCTGACATGGCTCTACTTCGCGATGTAGAGGAGCGGGAAAAGGAAGATCCAAACCACGTCGACGAAGTGCCAATAGATGCCGATGATCTCGACCCTGTGCAGCATTCGTCCCTTGAAGGCGCCGACCGCCACGATACCCATGATGATCGCACCTGCAATCACGTGGAGGGCGTGCAGCCCGGCCGCTGTGTAGTAGAAGGACCAGAAGGTGTTCGCCGTGATCGTGTAGCCGTGCGAGATCTCGGTATACCACTCGAACGACTTGATCATGAGGAAGGTGAGCGCGCCCCCGATCGTGAAGACGAGGAGCATCGCGGCCTTCTTCCCATCACCCTTCTCCGCCGCCTGGTGCGCGAGCACCGCGGTGAAGCTGGAGGTGAGCAGAACGAAGGTGTTCACGGCGCCGATCCACGTCTGCGTGTGACTGGCGGCCTCGGCCCACTCGGGGTGACCCAAGCGGTGCATCAGGTAGGCACCCAACAGCCCACCGAAGATGACAACCTCGGATGCCAGCACCCACCAGATCGCGAGGCGATGTGTGGGAATGCCAGTGGCACTCCGGTCTGTTGCGATCGGTCGTCCGCTCATCAGCTCGGGAGGTTTTGGGGCCAGTAGTCTTCTTCACGGTCGGGGTGCCCGTACTCGTACGGACCCCGATACACGTTCGGTAGCTCGTCCTTCGGCCAGTTGCCGTGCGGCGGAGGCGACTCGGTCGTCCACTCGAGCGTGTTGGACTTCCAGGGGTTCTTCCCGGCCTTCTCACCCTTCGCCAGGCTGACGAACCAGTTGTAGAAGAAGACCAGCTGGAAGGCGAGCATCACCAGAAGCGCGATCGTCGCGATCTGGCGAAGCTGGTACATGTCCGCACCGGCGAGCTCGGGGAAGTGCTCGTAGTTGTAGATGCGGCGGTGCTGACCACCCATCCCGAGCACGAAGAGCGGGATGAAGATGAAGTTGAACGGGATGATCGTGCCCCAGAAGTGGATCTTGCCCAGGGTGTCGTTCATCATCCGGCCGAACATCTTCGGGAACCAGTACGTGAACCCACAGAACGTTCCTATGATCGCGATCGGGAAGAACGTGTAGTGGAAGTGCGCCAGCACGAAGTACGTGTCGTGGAAGTAGATGTCCGCCCCACTGGCGCCGAGGAAGATCCCCGTGACACCACCGATCAGGAACTCCGCCATGAAGGCGAGCGCCCAGAGCATCGGTGTCGTGAGTCGTATCGCGCCCCCGTAGAGCGTGGCGATGATCACGAAACACATCTCGGCGATGGGAACCGAGATGAGGAGCGTCGTCACGGTGAAGACGTTCGCCATCCGCGGATCGATACCCGCGATGAACTGGTGGTGGGCCCACACGAAGAAGGAGAGCACGCCCGTCGCGACGGCCGTGTAGAGGACCATCTTGTAGCCGAAGATCTTCTTGCGGGCGAAGGTCGCGATCACGTCGACCGTGATGCCGATGGCCGGGAGAAGGACGACGTACACCTCGGGGTGACCGAAGAACCAGAAGAGGTGCTGCCACAGGATCGGGTCACCACCGCGCGCCGGATCGTAGAAACCGGTGCCGATCGTCTGGTCGAAGAAGAGCATCACCGCGCCGGCCACCAGCGGTCCGACGGAGAGCATGAAGAGGATGCTCGCGATCACGATCATCCAGCACACGAGCGGGATGTCGTAGGCCTTCATTCCCGGGGCTCGGGAATTCATCAACGTCACGATGAAGTTGATACCACCCAGCAGGAAGGCGACGAACTCGATCGCGACCGCAGCCAACCACAAGGACGAGCCCAGATCCGTTTGGTTGTACTCCCCCGACGCCGAGAGCGGTGGGTAGGATGTCCAGGCGCCTCCGAAGCCGCCCCCCTCGACGAAGAGCGAGACGAGCAGGATGATCGCACTGAGCAGGAAGACCTGGTACGACAGGCGGTTGATCTTCGGGAAGACCATGTCGTCCGCGCCGATCATCAGCGGGATCAGGTAGTTCCCGAACGCCGCGATCAGAACGGGCATCGCGACCCAGAAGATCATGATGCTGCCATGGTTCGTAACCAGCGCGTTGTACTCGCCCGGGGACACCTGGCCGAAGCCCGGTACGGAAATACCCGGGAAGGCCAACTGCATCCGGAACACGTAGGCCATGAAGCCACCGATCACGGCCATGAACATGCCCGTGAACATGTACTGCATGGCGATGATCTTGTGGTCGGTCGACCAGATGTATTTCAGGATGCCCGACGGACCGTGATGGTCGTCGTGGGCGTGTTCGCCGTGGTGGACGTCGACAGCTGTGTCAGCCATGGGGAATCAGCCTCTACGGTGTGGTTGCTGAGGACGCCGTGGAGATCCACTGCGCGTGCGTGTTCGCGTCTTCGACCGAGACGCGGGCGGCCATCACTCCGTGCCCGATGCCGCAGATCTCGGTGCACTGTACGTCGAACTCCCCGGCAACCGTCGGCTCGAACCAACCGGTGATCGAACGTCCCGGGATCGCATCCTGCTTGATGCGCCACACGGGGACGGAGAAGGAGTGGAGGACATCCCGGGATTCGAGCCGGAAGTGATAAACCTTGTCGACCTCCACATGCAGCTCGTCGACGGTGAAGATGTCGTCGGCCGTGTCCAGTTCGTTGTCGGCGCCGGGGTGCTGAAATGTCCAGGCCCACTGCTGGCCGATGACGCGGATCTCCGAGTCGGGCTCGGGCAGCCGCTGCTTCACGTTGAACCAGACGTTGACAGCGCCCACGACGATAAAGACGTCACAGACGAGCACCAGAGCGTGTGGAATCGTGATCCACCGCTTGACGTGCTTTTCCTTTCCGGTGAGGTACTCGGACTTCTGGTCGGGCTTCGCCCGGAACTTCCAGATCAGCCAGAAGAAGATGCCCTCGGCCGCCAGGAACCAGACGCCGACGAGAATCCCGATCCCGAGGATCAGGTTGTCGATGTCGGCGGCGTAGGTCGAGCCTTGAATCAGATCAGGAGTCATGGTCGGCCTCGCCTAACCCATTCTCGTGCGCATGATGATGAAGAGCGCCGCCAGGCCGAACAGGATCGATCCGAGGACCGTGATCTTGAACGTCTTTTCGGCATCGATCAGTGCCTCGTTCTCGGCGTCCGAGGGTACCTCGGGTACACCGGGCACGATCGTCTCCGCAATTCCGGTCTCGTCCATATCCGTCACCTGAGCGTCTGGACGTACGCGATCACGTCCTGCATCGCTTGATCGTCGAGTACGAGCGTGTTCACACGCATCGTGCCACCCCACACATCCTCCGGGTGGGCACCGCGAGCACCGCTCTTGAAGTTCCTGAGCTGGTTCAGGAGGTACCAGTCGTGCATCTGGACGATCGGCGGCGCGTGGAGGTCCGGGTTGCCGAGTCCGTCCTCACCGTGGCAGGTGACGCAAACGACGTAGGAGTCCGCGCCGCGCCCCGCGTTGCCGTGGAGCGTACTGGCGGGGTACGTGGCCTCGAGAGAGGCGACGTACTCGGACACCGACTCGATGTCCCCGTCCCGGTTCAGCGACACGGCCATCGGGCGCATCCGCAGACCGGGGAGGTCGTCGGCGTGCTTGCCGCGGAAGCCGGCCTGGAAGCCCATGAGCTGCTCCTGCACATACCACTGCGGCAGCCCCGCTATGGCTGGTGCAGCGATGTCCGCGTCGCCCTGACCCGTCGCCCCGTGACAGGGGACACACGTCTCGAACAACTCGGCGCCCCGCTCCATCCCGGCCGGCGGAGGCGTCGCGTCACATGCCGCGAACGCTACCATCGCTGCGGGAAGCAGGGCCCTCATCCAACGGTTACCGCCTTGCATCATGCGTTCTTCGGAAGCTGAATCGATTCGTTGATCAACATGATCGGGATGCCGTCCCGGACCGGGTACAGCACCTGCCCGTCCTCACGGACGAGACCGGCCTCGACCGGCTCGGCCACCGCCGCACCGCCTCGGTTCGAAACGGAGCCACCACCGATCGCGGAGTTCAAGGACTGGAGCACGTCATCGCTCGCGAGACTCAGATTCTGTTTGGTCTCTGGGCAGATGAGTATGTCGAGCAGGCTTTGGTCGATCATCCTCGGGCACTCCGTATGTAACTTGAACGGTTGTGGGCGGTGGCGCTCGGAGTCCCGGACTCGAAGCGCTGCTGGAACAAGGTGCTACCGGACACCCTAATACGCGTACCTCGACGGGCGAAGCCCTGCCTTCTGAGGAACTGCTCGGGATGGGTAATACTACATACCTGCGGGACTCCGCGGGAGCTATAAATGCCAGTTCGTGAACTTTTTCACAAGAGCAGATCTCCCAGGAACCCTTTGTTTTCGGGGCTCTTCGTGGTGGTGACGGCGTTGGGAGCTTGTGCCCAGGCCGACGCCGAGACCGCCACTCGCGACGCCCGCGCCTCCGGGGAGCCGACGAGCGGCGCCGGCAGCGCCGTCGCGGTCGAAGCCGGTGCGTACCCACCCGCGGGCTACGCGTGGGTCATCATGGGCTCGGATACGGTCACCGCGGAGGTCGCCTCGACCGCGGATGAACGCGCCGAAGGACTCATGTACCGCGACGAGGTCCCGGACGGTACGGGTATGCTGTTCGTCTTCCAGGACAACCAGCCGCGCGCCTTCTGGATGGCCAACACGTACGTGGCCCTCGACATCGCCTACCTGGACCCGTCGTTTCGAATCGTCGACATCATCGCGATGGAACCGCTGGTGACCGACAGCTATCCGAGCGCCGCCCCGGCCATGTTCGCACTCGAAGTCAGGCAGGGATGGTTCGAGGAGCAGGGCATCGGGATCGGCACACAGGCCAACATCGTCTTCGGCGTTCAGGGGCGCTGACACCACGCCACCCGCGCGGGACGGCGGATCCCGTCTCTCTGCCTAGGCCGTCGGCAGGCACCGCCGTCTAGGAGGCGGCCCCCACGAGGACGTCCCGCAGCACCCCGATGTCCACCTCGTCGTTGTAGACGTTCGGCGCCAGCCGAAGGGCCGTGCCGCGTAGCGAGGCGGAGACGTTCCTGCGCCCCAGCTCGGCCTTGAGCGCGTCGAGGTCGACCGACGGGGGCATTCTGACGCCGAACAGGTGGTTTCCGCGGTACGCTTCTTCTTCGACCGAGTACCCGAGACCCCTCAACTCCGCGAGTAGCTCACGAGTGAGTTCCGCGCAGTACGCCTGGATCCGCTCGGGTCGCCACTCGAGCAGGAGTTCGAGTGAGGCCGCCGCGATCGGCGCCAAGAAGAAGTTCGATCGCTCGGCCACGTCGTACCGGACCGCGCCTTCGAGGTACTCGTCGCGATAGTCGACCAGGCGCTGGAAGTCCCGGCTGTCTTCGCGGGCGATCCACGTCTCCTCGAGGGGTACTCCGTCGTCGAAACGTGGACCGAAGTACGTGAGGCAGAGGGAGTACGGGCCCAACAGCCACTTGTACGCCGCACACACCAGAACGTCGGGGCGCACGCGTTCGACGTCGAAGGGAAGAGCCCCGACGGACTGGGTCGCGTCGACGACCAGCGCAGCCCCGACGTCTCGGCACCGAGTGCCGATGGCCTCGAGATCGAACCACGTGCCGTCGGTCCAGTGCACGTTGGGCACGGCCACGACGGCCGTGTCCTTGTCGATGGCCTCCAGCAGTCGCTCGTTCCAAATCGCCCCTCGGTGCTCCGACGCACCCGCATCGACGGTTCGGACCTCGGCTCCCGCCTCACCACACAACCGCCGCCACCCGTACACGTTGCCGGGGAACTGCTCGTGCGTGATGACGACGTTCTGGCCGGCCGACACGGGCAGGTTCTTGGCCGCGGTCGCCACCGCATAGCTGACACCGGGCTGGATCGCGACGCGCCCCGGTTCGTCGGAGCCGACGAGACGTGCAAAGAGCGCCCGGAGTCGATCCGTATTCCAGAACGAGTCCGGCGGGACGATCCGCGTCGGGATGCGCTTCTTACGGATCGCCTCGATGCCGGCCTCCTCGGCCACCCGCGGAAGCGGGCCCATGTAGGCGCAGTTGAGGTAGTGGTCCTCGCGGCGCAGCTGAAAGGCGTCGCGCTGGTTCTCGAGTGGCCTCAACGGGTCTCCTCGTCCTTCGACCTGGCGTAGACCGCCGCGTACATGATCAGGGCAAAGAAGCCCACGCCGATCATGACCAGGATGCTGATCTCGAAGACGCTCATCATTTATCGGATCCCCCCTCACAGGGTGGGTAGATGCCCATGGTTTCGACCTCTCTCACCAAAGCCTCGTAGATGCTCCCGAGTTCGGTCGAGTCTGCGTTCTCGGTCCACGGGCCGCAGCGCTCACCGCGCTCGAAGCTACCCATGTACCGCACGCGACCATTGGGATGGTACACGACGAGCTCACCGTGCCAAGCTCCCTCGAGAAGGGCTCCTTCGAGCTGCACGAGCGTGGAGTCGTCCTCGAAGTAGCGGACGACCGCGCCGCTCCAGGGTTCACCCGTTGTCGGCTCGATGTAGGCGCTGTCCACCACCTGCAGATCGCGGAGATCGCGAGGGGTCTCGGAACACGCCCACAGCGCACACGTCGCCACGACGAGGAGGAGTCGGGCGGCGCGAAACATCTACGCGCACCGACCGGTCGCTCGACCCCGGAAGGCGCCGAGTCGGGGTTGTCGAGTGCCGAGCGTCAGAGACCGAGCCAGTAGTTGACCTTCACGATGAACCGGTTCACCGCGGGGGCCGCGAAGAGCGCGTCCAGGTCGCGGCTGAACGAGAAGTCGCCGGTGGATACACTCCCGGACTGACTTCGTTGCCAGACGAAGAAGATCGTCGAGCCGGGCCGGTACTCCCAACGAAGGACCGCGTTTCCGATCAGCGACCGAACGTTGAAGTCACGATCGCTGAAGGAGAAGTCGGTCACGCCATCGTCGTCGAAGTCGACGTACTGCTCGCCGTCCACTTCACAGATCGATGACGAGCAGAAGACCTCCGAACCGGCCTCGACACCCGTGCCCGGCGTGAAGGTCGTGAAGTCGAAGGTCGCCGACTCGGCCAACTGCTTGTACGCGAGGTAGTCCCCTGACGAAATCAGCGGCTGAGCGAACAGCTGTAGGGACACGGTCGGCGTGAACGTCCAGTCCAGCCTCGTCTCCATCGAGAAGGTCGTCCGGTCGAGGTCGGCAAAGAGATAGCGCTGATCGTACGTCGGTGCGTACGGAAGCGTACTCGTCGACGTGACGTACTGTGCACTCGAGGTGGAGGTCTCGTACGACGGGTTGAAGCGGATGGCGACGTTGTCGGACGGCTGGATGTTGAAGTCCACCCGAAACTGCTGCCGGCCTCCGCCACCGACCGCGTCGAAGCTTCGGTCGTAGTTCACCCCCGCGTTGAACGCCTTAC
>JAUIKL010000046.1 GCA_030430625.1 Gemmatimonadota bacterium | reverse complement strand
AGCAGACCTCCCTGAGCTTCGAGGTATCGACCCTCCCGGCCGTGACCGTGGAGTTGGCCGAAGCGCCGACCGAGGCCCGAACCGGTGACGTCCTCCACTTCGAGGCCACGGTTCGAGACGGGTCCGGATCGGTGCGGACCGACATTCCGGTGACGTGGAGCCACAGCTACACCCCGACCGAGGGGATGCTCGGTGTCCCGGCGCCGGGTCAGATCAACGATCGCGGGACGTACGTGGCCGACGTGCCGGGCATCCACACCATCGTCGCGTCCGTCGGCGCGGCCTCGGCCCGGCACTCCTATCGCGCGAACCCGCGGGATGCCGTCCAGCAGCTCGATGTCGTCGGGCACGGTGCCGAGGATTGGTATCGGACCACCGATCTGTGGGCCTTCGAAGGGACGAACGGGCGGGACTACGTGATCACCGGATCGAAGGTCTCGGGAGGCTTCGCCTTCTTCTACGACGTGACCGACCCGGCCATGATCACGAAGTACGACTCGATCCAGGTCGACGCCCGGACGGTCAACGACGTGAAGGCCTCTCCGGACGGCCGGTACGCGGTCCTCTCGCGGGAGGGCGCGACGAACCGACGCAACGGTCTCGTAATCGTCGACATGGCGGACCCGACGGCCCCGAGAATCGCCTCGATCTACGAGGACGGGATCACGGGAGGCGTCCACAACATGTTCGCGGACGACGACTACCTGTACGCGCTGTCGGACGGTGACAAGTACGTCATCATCGACATGGCGGACATCTACGCCCCGCGCTACGTCTCGGAGTACAACCACCCCGACAGCCGGGTACACGACGTCTGGGTCAACGACGGCCTCGCCTACTCGTCGGAGTGGGGAACGGGTGTCGTCGTCGTCGACGTCGGAAACGGTCGGTGGGGCGGGTCCGTGGAGAACCCCGTCTTCGTGACGGCCTTCCCCACCCCGTCGGGCGCCACGCACGCGGCCTTCCCGTACTTCTCCGAGTCGACCGGGAAGACCTATCTCTTCCTCGGTGACGAGATCATGAACCGGTCGGGGCTCGCGTGGGCCGGATATCCCCGCTCGATGGGCTCCTACTCGCAGCAGTACGATCCCGAGACGGGCACGGGCGGGATCCCCCTCGTCACGCGCGGCTATATCCAGATCGTCGACTTCACCGACCCGGAAAACCCGGAGATGGTGGCCCGGTACGAGGTCCCCGAGTTCGGTACCCACAACATGTGGGTCGAGGACGACAAGCTCTACCAGGCGTACTACGAGGGCGGCCTTCGGGTCGTCGACGTCAGCGGAGAGCTGATGGGCAACCTGTACACGCAGGGCCGCGAGATCGCGGTCTTCAAGTCCGCGTCACCCGTCGGTTACACGCCCAACGCGACCATGGTGTGGTCGGTCAAGCTCCAGCCGAAGGGACGGCCGATCTCCTAGACACATCCGAGACGCGCCCGCCAGGACCGCGAGTCCGGGCGGCGCGGCGCGTCGTCAGACCCTCGCGCCCGCCTCGGGCGGGAAGCGTACCGTCACGACGAACCGCTCGAGCATTGAAACGACGTTCAGGAAGTCGACGCCGGCCTGCGTTTTCAGCAGGTATCCGGCCACATGCTGCTCGTAGGCCGCCGCCTTGTCGCGATCGAGGTCGGACGTCGTGAGTACGAAGATGATGGAGCCCGTCAGTTCCGGGTCGTTTCGCACTTCTTCCAGGAACTCGAGCCCGTTCATACGCGGCATGTTGAGGTCGAGGAGGACGATGTAGGGGCGTCGCAGCGGAGGTGTGTCCCCCGTTCCCCGAAGGATCTCGAGTCCGACCTTGCCGTCCTCCGCGAAGACGATCGGGTTGTCGATCCCGTGTCGGCGCAGTCCCCGTTTCACTGCGCGCTGATCGACGAGATCGTCCTCGACGACGAGGAAGGTCACGGCGTCGGGGGCACTCACGCTGCCGAATCGATACTCCTGGCTGCTGCTCATCATCCCCCCAAGGTCACATGTTCCGTCGGTTCGTCCTGCCCCCGGGACAGCGCACGCTCGTCCTCGGGGTCTGCTATCGAGGTCCCGGCCCCACGCACCGGGTGGTGTCCCGCATCGGCGGGCCAGTGAAGAACGACTCTTGTCCCACCCGTCGATCCGGCATCGATCCGCACGGATCCACCGACGTTCTCCATCGCCTTACGAATGAACGCCAGCCCGAGCCCACTCCCCTCGACTTCGTCGCGGGGTCGGAGCGTCTGGAAGAGCTCGAACACCCGCTCCCGACTCTCGGAAGGGATGCCCGGGCCGTCGTCCTCGACCTGGTACGTGATCCCCGAGGCGTCCGCGGAGCCCGTCACCCTGATGACGCCGCGGTCTCCGTCGTGGTGCTTGACCGCGTTCGACACGAGGTGGGTGAAGATCGATCGGACGGTTTGCGGGTCGCCCTGGATCGGTGGCAAGCCTCGATCCAGGTCGAGGGTGAACCGGCGGTCCGGATCCCAGTGCTGGAGCGCCTCGGTCAGCGCGGCGGCAGGGTCCACCTCACAGACCCTGTTGAATCTTCGGCCGATCTGTGCGTACTCGTCGATGCCGGCCAGCAGGGCCTCCATCCGCTTCACCCGTCCCCGGATCAGCCGCAGGTCGTCCCTGGAAGCCTCGGGGAGGACATCCCCGGCGTCTTCCAGCACGAACGAGGCCAGCTGATCGATCCCCCGGAGGGGGGCTTTCAGGTCGTGGGAAGCCACCCGGGTGAAGTCGTTCAGGTCCCGGTGGCTTCGGGCGAGTTCGTCGACGTACGCTTCGAGCTCCCGGACGTTGCGGCTGGAGTCCCGCGCCGTCCGGACCAGGTCGAACACCCTGGGCAGGAGGGGCGGCAGGGCCAGCGCCGTGGCGAACGAGATCAGAGCGGTCGTGGCTTTGGCGGTGCCCGAAACCCAGTAGTAGGGCCGCCACACCGTAAGAACCGAGATGAAGTGCGTGATCCCGCACGCGATGATGAACGCGGCGAACGCCACGAAGACCCACTCGTGCGGCAACCCGCGATCATCGGCATCGGGACGCCCCTCGCGCATGATCCCGCGGGCGCGCCAGACGAGGTATGCCAGGAGGGGCGGGATCGTCATGTAGCTGAGCCCGATGAGCGCGTCGGAGCCGACGTGGAGCCAAAGCAACTTCGGCTCCCACAGATAGCACATGCCGTGAGGCATGAAGCCGTCCGACGTCAGGAACGACTGCATCGCTTCGAGCATTCGAATGCTTCGACGTAGTCAGAGGCGCCCCGGCGCCCGGATAGCGCCGCTATCGTGAATTGTCGGGACGCGCGCCCCCCGACTTGAGTCCGTCGCCGGCGGCTCCGTCGGGCCGTGTGGAGCTCAGTCCAGCCACTCGCGCCAGACGGCCTCGGCATGACCGACCGTGAGGTCCTTCCCTCGGCGGACGAGCGGTTGCCGAAGGATCAGCGGTTCTTCGCACGCGATCTCGAGCCAGCGGTCGTCCGAGTAGTACGCCGCACTCAAACCGAGCGCCTGGAACCGTTTCGACGATCGATCCACGAGTTCCTCCTCCCCGAACTTCTGGAAGAACCGGCGCAACTCACCCTTCGACGGACTCCGCTGCTTGAAGTCCATGAAGTGGATCTTGATCCGGCGCTCCTTGAAGAAGCGCTCGGCCTTGCGCACATCGGCGTTGTTCTTCACGCCGAAGATCTGAACGTCCATGCCCGGGCCCCTCCCTGGGATCGTCGGTGTCGGCCCTGGAATGTCGGGAACGGCCGGGGCCGAACCAAGGTGATGGGGTGTGGCGGTATATTTACGCCATGGATCAGCAGCTCGGCCTCTTCCCGGACGACCCGGCCCTCTCCCCCGACCACGTCGGCCCCGCCGACGTACCCGACCGCGTCGCCACGATCGCGTCGGCCCTACCGGACGGGGTGCGACTCGGGACCTCGTCCTGGACCTTCCCCGGGTGGCGCGGCATCGTCTACGACCGGGACGCACCTCAGAAGGTGCTCGCCCAACGCGGCCTGGCGGCTTACGCCCGCCACCCACTCCTCCGCACCGTCGGCGTCGACCGCACCTACTACCGCCCGATCACGGCCGGGGACTTCCGGGCGTATGCGCTCGATACGCCGGGACGCTTCCGATTTCTCGTGAAAGCCGACCGGCTGCTGACCTCGCCGCACGCACCCGACGGGTATGGAGTCCGGCAACCCAACCCCCACTTCCTCGACCCGGGTTACGCGGCGAACGAGGTGATCGGTCCGATGGTCGAAGGGCTCGGTCGGAAGGCGGGCCCCCTCCTCTTCCAGTTCGCGCCGATGTCACCGGCCTCCGTGGGAAGTACGAAGGCGTTCCTCGACCGCTTGCACCGCTTCCTCGACGCCCTGCCGAAGGGCCCGCTCTACGCGGTCGAACTGAGGACCCCGGCCTTCCTGAACGAGACGTACGCCGAGCTTCTCGATGGTCTGGATGTCGCACATTGCTACAACGTGCACCCCCAGATGACGCCCATCGACGAACAGCTCCGAGTCGTGTCCCCCTTCTACCAACCGGTCCTGGTGGTCCGTTGGATGCTGCACGCCGGGTTCCGGTACGAGGTGGCGAAGGACCGGTACGCACCTTTCGATCGGATCGTCGACGAGGACCGGGCGTCCCGCGAGTCGATCGCGCGTGCGGTGCTCGATGCACTCGTGGCCGAGCGCTCGGCCTTCGTCATCGCCAACAACAAGGCCGAGGGCTCCGCCCCCCTTTCCCTGCTCCGTCTGGCCGAGCGCATCACGGAGTGGAGACCCCCGGTGGGTGAACACGGTGCTTCGTAGTCCCCGAGTGTGGCTCCGTGTAGCGGCAGCCTGGCTGATCGTGTCCGGGCTGACCCACCTCGGTTGGCACGTGTGGACTCTGGTTCTCGAAAACGGGATGATCGGGCTTCGAGAGTTCGCCATGGGCGCGATGAAGCAGGCCCGGTCGTCCGAGCCGCTCCACCCCTCGCTCTGGAGACAGATGCGAGCCTTCAGCGTCTCCTTCGGCCTCCTCCTCCTCTTTGCCGGGGCCGTCGACGCCTTCGTATCGGGCTCGTCGATCCCCCGGCGCGCGCAGCGAGGTTATGCGCTCCTTGCCACCGTCTTCTGGACGCTGGCCTTTGCGCCCTTCGCCTTCGTCGACCCCGTGATCGTACCGATTCTGATCAGCGCCGTGGCCGTGCCGCTCCACGCCATCGCCTACGCGGCGGCCTGCCTCCCCGAGGAGGACTCTAGCTGACGACGGCCTCGCCGCGCCAAGCCTTCACGGTGTCCAGGACCCGCTCGACGTCGGATTGGTCGTTGTAGACACCGAAGGAAAAGCGGAGCACGCCGGACCGGAGTGAGAGGACCACGCCGGCGTCGACCAGTCGGCGGTGGAGGTCGTTCACCTCGGGGTCGTCGGCCGAGTAGTGTCGGCCGCCACCGAGACGACCCGACGAGACGATGTGGGCCAGGTGCTCACCGGGTTCGCCGCCGACGACGGGCATCCCCGACTCGATCATGCCCTGGGCCAGCTCCGCCGCGAGCCCACGAACATGCCGCTCGATCTCGGGGACACCGACAGCGCCGATGAAGTCGAGCGCCGCGTCTGTGGCTGCCGTCGCCAGATAGTTGTAGTTGCCGAGATCGAAGCGCCGCGCACCGGGTGCGTACTCGAGAGGTCCGTCGGAGTAGGCGGTCTCGTGCGCATCCAGGGCGACCCCGTAGCGGGCCACATGGATCGGCACGAGGGTATCCGCCACCTCGCGTCGCACGTACAGGAAGCCGTACCCGTAGAGAGAGAGAAGGCACTTCTGCGTGGCCACCGCCAGCGCGTCGATGCCGAGCGCGTGCACGTCCGTCTCCTGCGCTCCGATCGACTGCGCTCCATCGGCCAGCGTCAGCGCTCCGACCTCACGAGCCCGAGCTACGATGGCCGAGATGTCGGTGCGAAAGCCCGGAGCGAAGGAGATCGTCGGAAAGGTGACGATGCGCGTCCGCTCGTCCATCGCGGCACACATCGCGTCGACGGGCATCCGGCCCTCGACCGGGGGCACGGTCCGAACCTGAACTCCGTAGCGTCGCTCGAGGTTGAACCAGAGGTAGATGTTGTTCGGGTGCTCGAGTTCGGGGCATACGACGACGTTGTCACCGGCCTTCCACAGCAGGCTGGCCGCGAAGAGGTTCAGCCCCTCCGACACGTTCTTCGTGATCGCGACCTCGTCGGCGTCCGCGCCGATCATGGCGGCCAGCTTCCCGCGCACCGTGTCGACCTGTGCTCGGCGGGCGTCCTTGTCCATCGTGCCGAGCACCGTCTCTTCGAGGTACTCGTCCACGGCCTCTCGGACCGGGGTGGGGACCAGGCCCTTGGCGGCGATGTTGAGGTACGTCTGGTGTCCCGCGCCGGGGAAGAGCGAACGGATGTCCGAGTTCATGATCGAGCCTCACTGCGGGCGACGAGGGAGGTTCCCACGAGGTCGCCCATCACGTTGATGGTCGTATTGCCCATGTCGACCAGGCGGTAGATGCCTCCGACGATCGCGGCCACTTCGATCGGCAGACCGAAAGCCTGCACGAAGATCAGCGCGATCACGAATCCACCGCCCGGAATGCCACCGGAGCCCTCCGAGAGGAGGAGTCCGACGAGAAGGATGGAGAAGAAGGCGGCCGGAGCGAAGTCGACGCCAGCGGCCTGCGCCGTGAACATGAAGACGGCGCCCAACATGACCGACGTCCCGTCCTTGTTGAGCTGCGCACCCAGCGGCAGGGTGAAGGAGTACAGCGAGCGCGGAAGGCCGATGCGCTCCGCGCACTCGAGAGAGACGGTGAGCGAGGCGAGGCTCGATGTCGTGGCCACCGTCGTCGCCCACACCTTGCCGGTCCCGCGGAGGAAAGTGAGTGGGTCCCGCCCGGCCACGAGGCGGAGCAGCACCATGTACATCACGAAGACGAGCGCCTGGGCGGCGTAGACGCCCAGGAGGAACCGAGCCAGCGGACCGAGGAGCGCCGACCCGTACTGACCGACCGTCACGGCCATGAGCGCGCCGATTCCGACCGGAGCCGTCCACAGGACGAGGTCGACGAGTTTCCGCATCAGCGCGGCGCCGTCCGCGTACGCTCCGCTCAACCGCGCCCGTGTGTCGTCGGGGAGCATCAGCGTGGCGACGCCCAGGAGGACCGAGATCACCACCACCTGGACGACGTTGCCCTCCGCGAAGGCCTGGACGGCGTTCCGGGGGATCATGCCCAGGAGGACCTCGGCCAGGGACGGCACCGTGCCGACCGTGGTCGGGTCGATCGCCTCCGTGAGCTGCATGCCGACGCCCGGTCGGAGCACCATCATCGCCCCGATGCCCAACATCAGGGCGAGCACGTCGGTCGTCACGTAGTACGACATGATCTTACCGGCCAACCTCCCGAATGAGCGCACGTCGGAGAGGGCGGTCAGCCCGGCCAGGAGATTGAAGAAGACGAGCGGTACGGCGGCCAGGATCAGGAGCCGGATGAAGAGGTCTCCGAGCGGCTGGACTGCGGTGATCTCCGCGCCTACGACGGCTCCCGCGAGGGAGCCGACGATCATGCCCACGAGGATCCAGCCGCCGAGCCCGAGACGTCGGGACGGGGATGTGGGCGGCGTGGGGACGGCCGCCTGGTCGTCGTTCTGGGGGTCGGTCATCCGCGGAACTTGATCTCCCGACGGCCTGCGGCAAGTGTGGAGTATGAAGAAGAAGCTGATGCCCCTGGCCATCGCCCTGGCGATGGCCGCCTGCCAGGGCTCCGGTGATGCCGAGATGGCAGCGGACACGCTGACCCGGGCTCAGAAGGACAGCATCGTGGCCGACCTCCCGATTCCCGGCGCGAACGGGGTCGGAAACGCCATGAGGGCACGGGATCTGGCCAACGAGAGGTCCGCGGTCCTCGACTCGATCGGCTGAGCGTGCCGCGTCTCACCCGAAAAGACGTCGTCGGTCTGGTCGTCCTCGGTCTCACGCTCCTCACGGCGGCCGTGCACAGGAGTGCACGGCCCGAGATCCAGGGTGGTGAGGTCGCCTTCGTCGGCGTCGACGTGCTCATCCCGACGTCTCACGACGTGGTACCGAACCAGGTGGTCGTCGTACGGGGTGGAGTCATCGAGCAGATGGGTGCCGTCGACCGTGTGGCCGTCCCGGACCATGCCCGAGCCGTAGACCCGAGCGGGGATGCCGTCCTGATGCCGGGGATGGCCGAGGCACGATCCATTCTTGGCACGACCCCGGCGGGAGAGGTGCCGACCTTCGTCGACCGGGTCGACTGGCTCCTACTCAGCGCCGACCCGCGCACCCACCCCGACGCGCTTCGCGCGCCCATCGGTTTGATGGTCTCGGGACGTTGGCTGAGCCCGACCGAGGTCGACCGACTCGTCGGTGAGGCCGATCGAGGTACGCCGGGACAGAGCTGACCCGGCGCTGGTGGCCACGCCCGACGCCACTATGTTTCGGAGGTTCTTCATCGACAGGACGGTACTCATGCTTCGCACCCTGACCCTCTTTGCTGGACTTCTCCTCGTCGCGGCCTGCTCGAGCGCCGACGGTGCCCCGGGCGCGGAGTCCGAAGGTGCCGAGGCCGTGGTGGCCGACGCCTCCCTCCCGACGGTACTGGTGTACAAGTCACCGACGTGCGGGTGCTGCAACGGTTGGGTCGAACACATGAGGCAGGCGGGCTTCACCGTCGACGCCCGGGACGTCCGCGATCTGATCAGCGTGAAGATGGACGGCGGCGTCCCGACACAGATGTCCTCGTGCCACACGGCCATCATCGACGGCTACGTCGTCGAGGGGCACGTTCCGGCCGAGCAGGTGAAACGCCTGCTGGCCGAGAGACCCGAGGTGGCGGGCATCGCCGTCCCGGGCATGCCGATCGGGTCCCCGGGGATGGAGGGTGCCAACCCGGAGCCGTACCAGGTCCTCTCCTTCACGCACGCCGGCGAAGCGGCCGTCTTCGCGGACGTCGACCCGCGCTGAGCCACGACCGTGCCGAGTCAGCCCGTAGCGGTGCTCGTCGAAGACGACGCGGCTCTGGGAGCGGTCCTTTCGGACATCTTCCAGCGGGAGGGGTACGAGACGGTCGTCGTCCCGGATCGTGACGCCGCTCTCGCCTTCGTGGACGACGGTCACGCGGACCTTGTCTTCCTCGACGTCGGCGCCACACCGGACCCCAGTCTCTTCCCCGATCAAGCAGTGATCGCGGTCTGTGACCCCAAAGAGGCCGGAGGTCCCTTCTTCGCACCGTGGCGCCTGGACGGGCGGGTCGCGACGATCCCCCGCCCCTACCGCCTGAACGACCTCGTCGAGGCCGCCCGCGCCGTGGTCGCCTCGCCGACCCCGTAGCCGCCGGACGACCCCGTAGCCGCCGGACGACCTCGTAGCCACGGCCGAGACGCCGTCAGTCGTCGTGCAGAATCCGGTGGGGCGGGTCGTCGAGATCGTCGAACTGTCCGTCGCGCGCCGCGGCCACGAAGAGGGACAGGAAGACGGCCGCCAACCCGATCGCCACGGGGATGAGCAGGAGGAGCGCGATCACACGTCCTCCTTGGCCACCAGCGCTTCGACACGCGCCGCCTGAGCCAGGACGAGCGCGCTCGACACCGGCATCAACACCGCCGCGACGAGGGGGTTCACCAGACCGAACGCCGCTGCGCCCACGGCCACCGCGTTGTAGACGATCGAGGTGACCCGGCTCGACCGAACGACCCGGGCGCATACCCGTCCGACCCGCATCGCCCCCTCGACCGGAGCCAGCCTGTCGGTGAGCACGACGCCGTCGGCGGCCAGGACGCTCGACGCCGCACCACTCCCCATCGCCACGGCCACGTCGGCAGCGGCCAGCGCGGGCCCGTCGTTCAGCCCGTCGCCCGCGAACAGGACGGTGTCACCGGCCTCCTGCCACGCCCGAATCCGTGCTGCCTTCGCGTCCGGGCGCTGCGAGGCCCACATCGAGCTGGCGCCGACCCTCTCCGCGACCTCACGGGTCGGCCCTTCCACGTCCCCACTCAGAATCGAGACCGCCACGCCCGCATCGACGAGGCGTCGTGTGGTCTCGGCCGCATCGTCACGCATCCTGTCTCCGAACCGGACGAGGCCGAGCGGGCCACCGGGGCCGAAGACCTCGACGGCATCGTCCCCTCCCGAACGCACGGACCAGAGTGCGCCCTCCACTCGACCGCTGATCCCGACGCCGGCCCTCTCCTCGACCGACGAACCAACCGGGATCGGGATGCCGCGTCGGACCGCCTCTCGCACGATCGCTTCAGCCCGTGGGTGCGCGCTGAACCGCTCGAGACCCGCTGCCACCCGAAGCAGCTCGTCGGTCGCCTCGGTGACCCGCACCTCACCCTCCGTGACGGTCCCGGTCTTGTCGAGAACGACCCGATCCACCTTCCCCGCCCGCAGCAACACATCGACCGACCGGAAGAGGGCGCCCCGACGCGCCGCAGCTCCAAGCCCCGCGGCCCCGACCAGGGGACGAGCGAGGGCCAACGCGCACGGACAGGCTACGACGAGCACAGCGATCGTTGCCTGGAGGCCGCCCCCGGTGTTCCCCGTCGACCACCAGCCGACCCATGTCAGTCCCGCTGCCGCCAGCGTGGCCCCCGTGAACCAGGGCGCCAGGCGGTCCGCCGTGTCGCGCACCTCCGTCCGGCCCGCGGCCTCGGCCACGGACTCGGCCATCGAGTGGACGAGGGTCGCACCGGCGGCCGCCGAGACACGGACGGTGAGGGCCCCGTCGACCAGAACGGTTCCGGCCCAGACGTCGTCCCCCGCAGAGACGCGCACCGGCTTCGACTCCCCGGTCAGGAGCGCCGTTCGTACCCGCCCTTCCCCCCCCTCGACGACCCCGTCCGCAGGAATCTCCCGCCCGGCTCCGATGTCGACGACGTCGCCCCGCACGAGCTCCTCGGAGGGGACCCACTCCACCGTATCACCCCGTCTCCGACACGCCGTGGTGGGTACTACTGCAGCCAGGGCGAGGGCCGCCTCGAGCGAGCGACGTCGTCCTGCCGACTCGAGCACACGCCCCCCGAGGAGGAGGGCGACGAGCATCGTCATCGAGTCGAGGTAGGTATCGAAGCCGACCACGACCCCGATGACACCGTGGGCGTACAGAACCCCGATCCCGAGTGCGATCGGGACGTCCATGTGGAGCACACCCGCGCGAAGTCCCCGCCAGGCGCCCGCGAAGAAGGGAGTGGCGGACCAGAGCGCGACCGGCGTGGCCAGCACCAGCGTCCACCACTGGAAGAGTCGCGCGAAACGCTCCTCCATCGGGTCGATCCACCCCGCATACAGCGCGGCCGACAGGAGCATCACGTTGGCCGCCGCGAAGGACGCGATCCCCAGCCGGACCCAGAGGTCGCGGTCGACGGGGGCCGCGCCCGCACCCAGTCGCGGACGGTATCCCAGCTTCTGAATCAGCCCGGCAAGGGTGGTGAGGTCGGTCTCGGCAGCCGCCCACCGCAGTCGAGCGCGTCCCGTTCCGTAGCTGACCGTCGCCTCCTCGACCCCGGGAACCCGTCGAAGCACCGACTCGGTCAACCAGACACACGAAGCACACCGGAGTCCGTCGACCATCAAGGTCGTCTCACAAAGGCCGTCGGGCCCCTCCTCGACCTCGACCGCCGACCACGGTTCGGCGCGATTCGAGGGTCTCGGAGCCGGCGACTCCCGGATGTCGTAGTAACGCTCGAGGCCCGCACCTCGAATGAGGGCGGCTGCCGCCTCACAGCCCGAGCAGCAGTACGCGTCCTCCGCGCCCGCTACGGTCGTCGCGCAGTGAGGACACCGCGCGGTCACGTCAGCGTTCGCCGGCCTCATACGAACTCGCGACGGGGTCGGCACCCGAGACCGCGATCACGATGAAGCCGATGTTCACCGCCACCACGAGCGCCAACCAGATCGCGATGCCGATCGGCCACACAAGGCCCCTGGCCTTACCCGCGTCGACTTCGATCACCTTCATCGATCCTCCTGGAGTGCACCGGCCGTTTTGAACGTCGTCGGCATCACGAGCGTGCCCTGCCGACTCCCCAGAACGACACGGAACGGGATGGTACGAGCCCGACTCTCTTCATCGGCCAGCCGCACGACGAGGGGCACCGTGCGCGACTCTTCTGCCTCGAGCGTGAGTGCGGGCATCGTCACCTCCGCCCCCTCGAGCCCTTCCAGACGAACCTCGAAGGTGGACGGCTCGGCGTCCGGTTCCTTGTTGGTGACATGGAGTAGGTACGTGTTGCGGACGTAGCCGTCCGCATCGAGAGAGTAGAGTGAACCCGGCGTGCGATTCACGGTCGCCTCGAAGGGAAGCCGCGTGGTGACGATCGTACCCATCGCACCGATCAACGCCATGAGGAGTCCGGCGTACACGACCGTGCGGGGGCGAATCTTCCTCCATCGCGCGCCGCGGTCGGCCGCGATCGAGGAGTACCGGACGAGGGTCGGCTGGTCGAAGCGGGCCATCACGCTCTCGCACGCGTCGATACACCGGGCACACTGGATGCACTCCAGCTGGAAGCCGTCCCGGATGTCGATGCCCTGAGGGCAGACGACCACACACTTCTGGCAGGAGATGCAGCCCCCCTCTGGCCCCCGCTTCGGTCCGCGCGGCTCCCCCCGCGCCTCGTCGTACGAAACGAGGAGGGTCTCGTCGTCGGTCAGAGCGCTCTGAAAGCGAGCGTACGGGCAGAGATAGATGCAGAACTGCTCACGGAACCATGTGAAGTCGGCGTACCAGGCCAGGGTGAGGAAGCCGACCATCGCGTACGCGCCTCCCGAAGCCTCTCCGGTCCACAACGGGCGAGCGCCCGCGAAGAGCGAGACCATCGACATGGAGAGGAGGAAGGCGACCAGGGCGAAGGCCGACCACTTGACGGCCTTCCGCCAGATCCGATCGAAGGAGAGCGGCTGGCCGTCGCGACGCTTCCGCTGGGAGCGATCCCCCTCGATCAGGATCTCGAGGGGGCGGATCCACGTCTCGAGGAAGACCGTCTGTGGGCACGCGTACCCGCACCAGATCCGCCCGAAGAGCGCGGTGAAGAAGAAGAGACTGAACGCCAGGAAGAAGAGGAGCAGGGCCAAGAGGAGACTGTCGGACGGGGTGAAGACCGAACCGACGAGGAAGACCCTCCGTGCAGGGATGTCGATCTGCAGGAGCGGATGCCCGTTCACCGTTACCCAGGGGGCTACGAAGAGCCACACGTGCAACAGGAAGAACGACACCCGCCGCAGCCTCATGTACGGGCCGTCGATCGACTGGGGGTACACCCACTCCCGGGAACCACTCATCCCGGGGAGACGAATGGCAGCCATTACATCGCCCCGTCAGCCCCGCGCATTTCCTCGATCGTGCGCCCGGTCGCGTCCATGTGACGCTGGATCACGAAGGCCGCCACCTCGTTGATCTGCTGTGCACTGAGAATCTGCTCCCACGGGATCATGCCCTTCTCGGGCACACCCTCGCGGATAATGCGCATAATATCCGCCACCGTGCCCCCGTGGATCCACTCGTCGTCCACGAACGACGGCCCGATCAGCCCTTCGAGCTCGGCCCCGTGGCATGCGATGCACTGGGTCGCGTAGAGCGCCTCTCCCGCCGAGACGAGTTCGGGGGTCACGGTGAACGTCTCCGCAGCCGCGGCAGCAGCGGCGGCGGCGGCCTCCGCCGGCCACCGGGCTTCAGCGGCCGCCATCTCACGTGCCAGAGCGTTTTCGAAGGAACGGTCCGCGATCACGTGGTAGTGGATCGTGTACCCGAACGCCCAGATGATCGTGATCCAGAAGAGTCCGACCCACCAGTCCGGAAGCGGGTTGTCGTACTCCTCGATGCCGTCGGCCTCGTCCGCATGGCCGAGGAGTTCGTTCGTGTCCTTGCTCACACGTCACCTCCCTCGAAGGGAATTCGCGAAGCTTGCTCCATGATCTGTTTCCGACTCGGTGCGTAGGCGTACCAGGTCCAGAAGAGGAAGGAGAGGAAGAAGACGACGGTGACCACGCCGAGCAGCCACCCCAACTCGACCGACCGGCCGGCCTCCTGCATGAGCGGGTTCATCGGTCTTCTTCCTGTTCCGCGAGGTAGGCGCGCCCCTCGACGCCGAGGCGCTGGAGGTAGGCGATCAACGCCACGATCTCGTCGTCCCAGTTCGCGTCGAGACTACTCGTGGCGAGAGAGGCGGTAATCGCGCCCCCCTGTTCACGGAGAGACGCCTCGACGGCGGCGTCGTCCGTTGCCTCGTAGGGCGTTCCGACCCGGGCAAGCGCCCGAATGGACCGCGCCACGTCGACCGGGTCGATCTGGTTCCGGTGGAGCCACGGATACGGTGGCATGACCGACCCGGGAGAGGTCGTTCTCGGGTCCCGCATGTGCTCGTAGTGCCACGCGTCCGGGTACTTGCCGCCCTCCCTCTGGAGGTCGGGCCCCAGGCGCCGCGACCCCAGGAGGAAGGGTCGGTCGTACTGGTACTCGGCCGCGCGCGTCCATTCACCGTAGCGCAGGATCTCGGCGCGCATGGGTCGAATCATCTGCGAGTGACAGACGTTGCACCCCTCGCGGATGTAGATGTCGCGCCCCGCGACCTCGAGCGGAGTGTACGGCGTGATCCAGTCGGCTCGCTCCCACGATGCCGATGTCGTCGTGAACATCGGGATGATCTCGACGAGGCCACCGGCACTGATCGCCAGTGTGGTCGCGATCGCGAAGACGGCAGCCTTGCCCTCGAAGACGCGTCGGTGGAAGCGATCCCGGCCGTTTCCTTCCGAACTCGATGTGCTCATGTCGGTCTCCTCAGTCCGCTCCGGCGGGAACCGCTTCGGGCACGGCACGGCCGCCCGCTCCACGGATCGTCACCCAGAAGTTGATCGCCATCATCACGGCTCCCACCAGATACATCCCGCCCCCGATCACGCGGAGCCAAAGGAAGGGGCTGAGACGCGCGGTGATCTCGAGGAAGATCGGGTTGGCGAGCTGCCCGGCGTCGTTCACCGCACGCCACTGGAGTCCCTCCATGAGGCCCGCCGCCCACATGGCGATCGTGTAGATCACGATGCCGATCGTGGCGAGCCAGAAGTGGTGCGATGCCCACTTCGGAAAGGCCAACTCTCGACCCCAGATCTGGGGCACCATCCAATACATCATCCCGAACGAGATCATCCCCACCCACCCCAGAGCGCCGGAGTGGACGTGCCCGATGACCCAGTTGGTGTAGTGCGCCAGCGCGTTGACCGCCCGAATGGACATCATCGGGCCCTCGAACG
>JAUIKL010000287.1 GCA_030430625.1 Gemmatimonadota bacterium | reverse complement strand
CCGGTGGGACACCCATGCACCGCGAGTGGCAATCCCAGGTCGACGCCTACGACGCCCTCGCTCATCTCTCGACGAACGAGAACCCGTTCGGGCCGTCGGAGAAGGCCATCGAGGCCATGACGTACGCCTTCAAGTACTCCATGCGCTACGGCTATCCGGACAACAACGTCCAGCAGCGGATCGCGGACGCGCACGGCGTACCGCGGGACCACGTTCTTCTCGGTGCGGGGTCCGGTGAGATCCTGGAGGTCGTCGGGCTGACCTACCTGGCGCACGACAAGAAGGTGATCGGCGTCTCTCCGTCCTATGGATCCGTGTATTCACACGCCACGGGAATCGACGCGGACACGGTCCTCCTCCCGCTGGAGCCGGACTTCCGACAGAACGTCCAGCGTATGGTCGAAGCGACGAACCGCAACGCGCGCGACGTGGGCTTCGTCTACGTCTGCAATCCGAACAACCCCACCGGTGTGTCGATGTCGGCGGACGAGATCGAGTACCTCCTCGACAACATTCCGGAGGACATCCCGGTCCTGATCGACGAAGCCTATCACCACTTCGTGGAGAATCCGGACTACGAGGAATCCTTGAAATACGTACGCGAGGGGCGCCGGGTCATCGTGGCTCGGACCTTCTCGAAGATCTACGGGATGGCGGCCATGAGGATCGGCTTCGGGATCGCACCGCCCGACATGATCGACGAGATGGCACCGTACAGCACGGGCAGCGTGAACGCTTTGGCCAGGTGGGGTGCCGTGGCCTCGATGGAAGACGAACCCGCGGCCCAGCGGATGCTCGACCACAACCGCCACTGGCGGGAGAAGACGATCGCCGACCTCGCTGGCCTCGGGTACGAGTGCATTCCTTCGGACACGAACTTCTTCATGGTCCACCTGCGGACCCCGGTCGCTCCGATCCGGCAGGCGTTCCGTCAGCGGAACGTCGCCGTGGGCCGAGACTTCCCGCCGATGCTGGAACACCTCCGGGTGTCGATCGGGAGCGAGGAGGAGATGGGCCGATTCATGAACGCTTTCGAAGACATCATGCGAACTTCAGCAGGCGCCGGGGCCTAGAGGACCCGACCCATGGCACATACCAGAAAAGACTTCTTGAAGGCCACCGCCCTCGGTGGAGCCGCGCTCGGATTGAATCCGACCGGCTCGCTCGCTGAGCGTGTGACCCGGACTCCACTCGAGAAGCCGGCACCGACACGCCCCGCTCCCCGGGCCAAGAACATCCTCATCCTCGGGGGCACGGGCTTCATCGGCCCCTTTCAGGTTCGGTCGGCGTTGGAGCGGGGTCACAACGTGACCCTGTTCAACCGTGGTTCGGGACGCGCCATGTTCCCCTACCTCGAGACGCTCGTCGGGGATCGAAACGGGGACTACGAGGCCCTGCGGGGACGGCGTTGGGACGTCGTCATCGACAACGCCAGAAACAACCCCTCCTGGACCGAAATGGCGGCGGAATTCCTCAAGGACTCCGTCGACCAGTTCATGTACGTCTCCTCCCGCTCGGCGTACGCCGACCTCAGCGCCGTCCCCATGTCGAGTGATGCGCCGACGTGGACGTACGAGAGCGCGGGTGTCCCGCGAGATCAGGAGAACCTGCCGTACGGTCTCGGAAAGGCCGTCTCCGAGCGGATCGTGCAGCGGGTCATGCCCGGTCGGTCGACGATCCTCCGACCCGGACTCATCATCGGACCCGGTGACGAAACGGACCGTTTCACCTACTGGCCCGTTCGGATCCACCGCGGTGGGGAAATCCTGGCGCCCGGTGACGGTTCGGATCCGGTCCAGATCATCGACGTTCGGGACCTCACGGACTTCACCGTCCGTCTGGCGGAAGACCTCACGACGGGGGAGTTCAACTGCATCGGGCCAGCGACCCCGCGGCCCATGGCTGAGCTACTCTACGGCATCAGGGCCGTCACGACGGCGGAGAGCAGCTTCACCTGGGTGCCTCGCGAATTCCTGGAGGCCCACGGCGTCCGTCCCTACCAGGAGATGCCGTGCTGGCGCCCTCCGGTGCCCGGCTTCGAGGGCTTCGCGCGCTTCGATCTCACCCCCGAGATCGAAGCCGGCCTGACCTTCCGGACCCTGGCCGACACGGCGGAGGCCACCCTCGAGTACCACTTCTCGCGACCCGTCGAGCGACAGAACTCCATCGGTCCAGGCCTCACGGCCGAGAGGGAAGCCGAAGTCCTGGCCGCCTGGCACGCCCAGAACGGATGACCCGAGGTCGTCGATCGTGGGCCGGGCCGCGCAGCCCGGCCCACGAATCACGAAGGGACCCTGGCGCTCGCTCGGCCCTGCGGGGAGATTGACGGCCTTTGCCGAATCGCCCCAGGGAGATCGAGTGGAGCACGCCACCACAACGCCCGGATCCAAAGTCCTCGAAGCCGTCACCGGCGCCGTCCACCAGCGCGTGGTCGGCCAGAACGAGGCGGTCGAAGGTCTTCTCGTCGCGCTGCTGACCGGCGGCCACATCCTTCTCGAAGGACTGCCCGGTCTCGCCAAGACCCTGATGGTGAGAACGCTCGCCGAAGCCGTCCACACCGGCTTCCGGCGAATCCAGTTCACCCCCGACCTCCTGCCGACCGACATCGTCGGGACGCCGATCTTCGACCAGGCGGCCGGGGAGTTTCGCGTCCAGAAGGGCCCGGTCTTCTCGAACATCATCCTGGCGGACGAAATCAACCGTGCCCCGCCCAAGGTGCAGGCCGCTCTCCTCGAAGCGATGGAGGAGCGACAGGTCACGATCGCGGGTGAGACCTTCCCCCTCGACGACCCCTTCATGGTCCTGGCCACGCAGAACCCGGTGGAGCTCCAGGG
>JAUIKL010000286.1 GCA_030430625.1 Gemmatimonadota bacterium | reverse complement strand
ATGGGGTCGTCCCCGAACTCACCGACGTTCGCGGGCGCCCGGTGGCCCTGCCGGAGGGTGCACCGCGGATCGCCGTCGATGACGGACGGGTCCTCCTCGCACTCTCGGCTCTGGTCGACGACCCGACCGCCTCGGTCGTCGGCTGGCCGCACGATGTCGCGCGCATCGGTGAGGGGACGTACGAGGCGTTGGTCGAACGTTTCCCCCGGCTTCCCGAGCTCGGCCGTGTCACCTCGTCGGCCCAGCCGTTCTCCCTCGAACAGACCCTCGCCGTCGAACCGACCATCGCGGTCTTTTCACTCGGCCGCGGGCCTTCGGACGACCAGCTCGTTCAGCTGGAGCAGGCGGGTGTCGTTCCGATCTTCGTGGACTTCTATATGGACCCCCTCCAGAACGTCGATCGCTCGATCGAAATTCTGGGGCGTGTGGCGGGTGCCACCGAGCGGGCGGCGGCCCTGGTCACCCTACGGACGGAGCGCCGGGAGCGAATCCGGCGGGTGCTGGAGACTGCGGATCGGATCTCTCCTCCCGTCTTCCTGGAGGCGCACGCCGGGATGTCGCCGGAGTGCTGCAACTCACCGGGGAAGGGCAACGTCGGGGTGTACATCGACTACGTCGGTGGTCACAACATCGGAGCCGACGTCCTCCCGGGGCCGATCGGGCGCGTGAGCCTCGAGTATGTCCTCGAGCGGGATCCGGCTGTGTACATCGCCACCGGTGGCCCGCACCTGGAGCGCGCGGACGGCCTCGTGATGGGATCGGGCTACGGTGCCGACGAGGCCCAGGCGGCTCTTCGACGTACGGTCGCTCGACCCGGGTTCGAGCACCTCGGCGCGCTGGCCTCGGGTCGAGTACACGGCCTGTCACACCACCTCCTGAACTCTCCCCTCGACATCGTGGCCGTCGAGCTCCTGGCCCAGTGGATTCATCCCGACGTCTTCGGAGGACTCGATCCGGCGGAGACGTTGGCGCTCATCAATCGGAATTTCCTCGCCGTTCCCGTCGAGGGCGCTCACTGGGTTTCGCTTGAACCCTGAGCCCTCGACTTCGACATCACCAAGGTTGGATTGAAGATGAAGCTCTCTGCTTTCTCGCATCGGCCTCCGGGCGCCGTCGCGGCGCTCGTGTTGACTTTGTCCGTCGCGGCCTGCTCTACACAGGCGGAGGGGCCCGCAACGATGGAAGACGCGGCCGCGGAAGTGCTTCCGGGCCAGGAGGGCCTCCCCCGCGTCGGTGAGAGCACCAAGGTCGGAAGCGGGCTGTACGAACTCGTCTATCACCCCGGGTCCGGCAACGTCTTTGCTGCGACGGTCGGGGGGCAGGGGGACGATGGTGGCCGGATCTACGCACTCGACGCTCAGACGCTCGAAGAAGTCGGATCGATTGCGATGCCGGGCTACTACGCGTACGGCCTCGGGATCCACGAGGGCAGCGGCACACTCTACGCGACCGACACCCGCAACGGGGTCGTGATCGTGGCCGATGTCGCCTCGATGGAAGTCGTCGCGGTCGTCGAGAATCCGGCTGACGAGGGTGGGCACCTGCGTGAGATCGTCGTCGACGAGGCGTCCGGTTTGGTCTACGTGTCCAGCTACGACGACCCGGGCATGATCTGGGTCATCGACAACGCCACCCACGAGTTGGTGAACACGATCCAGAACGTCGGAAACGGTACGTCGGGTATGGTCCTCGATGTCCCGAACGAACGCCTGTTCGCAGCGAACATGGCCGCACACGACATCGCCGAGATCGATCTGGCTTCGGGTGAGGTCGTCCGACGCTTTCCCGCCGGAGGTGAGCGGCCGTCCAACCTCGACTACGACGCCGGGCGTCAGCGCCTGTGGTCGGCCAACCAGGGCACGAACGACGCGACCGTCATCGACGTGACCACGGGTGAACTGGTCACCGCGGTCAGCGTCGGTGATCAGGCGCTCGGCATCCGCTACAACCCCGTCAACGACCTGGTCTACGTGACGGCGCGGCGCTCCGGTGTCGTCACGGCGGTCGACGCGGAGTCGATGAACGTCGTGACATGGATGCAGACGGGCTCGTATCCGAACACGATTGCGGTCGACCGTGAGAGCGGTGCGGCCTGGGTGTCGAACAAGGCCCGCTCTGCGGGTCGGGACGCCCCGCCGGCGTTCGACCCCAATGGAGACACGGTCACCCGCCTCGAGCACAGCTGATCACCTCTCCTTCGACCCGACGTGTCGACGGCGGCCCCACCGTTGCGGTGTGGCCGCTGTCACCGAGGTAGGTCATGCACGAACTCCGACTCTGGTGGGACGGCCGATGTATGGTCGCGAGGGGCGCCCGTGGCATCGTCGATCTGGACGATGTCGAAGGTGCTGTGGCCGGTGCTCTCCCCTTCGAACGAGGGGGTGTCCCGGCCCTTTTCGAGATCGAGGAACTCCGCTTCGACGACGACCCCGATGCGCCGGCCCACTCCGTCCCCGCGGGTACAAGCGGGAACGGACGGAGCGATGAGCTCCAGGTCGTTCCCCGTCCGTCCCGGGCCGAGTACACGAAGCTGGTCGGCGATCTGGTTGCTGGACTCAGGGCCCATCGGGACACCGGGGGTGTCCTGAAGAAGGTCGTGCTGGCTCGGCGTCTCGATGTCGTACGGGAGGAGCCCTTCGATCTCGACGGTCTCACGCACCGCCTTCGACGCGATCGGGGCGTCACGACCTTTCTGCTCCGCCTTCCGGACGCCGGGATGGGGGCCTCCCCGGCCCTGGTCGGGGCGAGCCCGGAACTCCTGGTCGAAAAAAGCGGCGCCGCGGTCCGGTCCTCACCCCTGGCCGGGTCGGCCCCGCGCGGACGACACGAGGCGGACGACGAGGACGCGGCCCGGGCCC
>JAUIKL010000045.1 GCA_030430625.1 Gemmatimonadota bacterium | reverse complement strand
TCCGTCGTCGTAGAGCGAACTCTCGAGGAAGTAGTGGTCGAAGTGGACACGGAAGGTGCTCAGATCCCGGTCCTGCTCCTCGCGCAGACGGAGCCCCGCGAAACGCTGGACGGCCAGCAGGGCCTCCTCCGAGTCGTCCGTGGCGTACCGGTCTCCTTCTGCCTCGACCAACTGCTCGGCGACGTCCGCGATGTACTCTCCCCGGTAGCCGTCCTCGGGGAGTTCGGCCTCGAGCCCCAACGCCTGCCGGTATCGAGCCATCACGCTCTGCGCGAGGATCTCCATCTGCCGGCCGGAGTCGTTGTAGTAGTACTCCCGGTGGACCTTCCACCCCGTCCACGAGAAGAGTGAGGCGATCGCGTCGCCGAGCGCCGCCTGCCGAGCGTGCCCGAGGTGGAGGGGGCCGGTCGGATTCGCGGAGACGAACTCGACCATGACGCCGCGCCCCTGCCCCGCATCGTTGCGTCCCCACGCCACGTCCGCTTCGAGAATGTCCGCCAGCGCCGATCCTACCGCTGCGGTGGCCAAGCGGAAGTTCAGAAAGCCCGGCCCCGCGATATCGACCGCGTCCAAACCAGCCGCCGCGAGGTCGAGGCGGTCCACGATCTCGGCCGCGATCTCACGCGGTGGCCGTCCGAGTCTCTTGGCCAGGGTCATGGCCACATTCGAAGCCACGTCCCCGTGGGTCGGGTCTCGGGGGCGCTCGAGCTGCACCCGAGCGTCCGGAACACCCATGGCGTCGAGGACGACGAGGAGCGCGGACCTGATCGAGTCGTGATCGGCCACGTCAGCCTTCGCTCTTGGACGAGGAGTCGGAAGAGGTCGAGGACGAGGTACTCGACGAAGACGACTTCGAATCCCCACCGCCGGACGACCCGGGCTTATCCGCCGAGGCTTTCTTCTTGTACTCGTCCGACCGGTAGTCGGTGATGTAGAAGCCGTCGCCCTTGAAGAGGAAGCCGGCCCCTCCGGAGATCTTGCGTCCGGCCTGCGCTCCGCAGTCGGGGCACTCGGCCACCGGCTCGTCCGACATCTTCTGGAAGACTTCGAAGCGGTGGCCCTTCTCGCACTCGTAGTCGTAGGTGGGCATCGTGAAACGGTCGGTGGTTCGGCGCGGCGGAGGGTGCGAGGTGCGACCCTCGGCAATCGAGGAAATTAGCGGGGATCGCGGCCCGATTCTACCCGTCCCACGTCCCCCACTCCGCCCGTAGGGCGTCGCTGATCTCACCGAGCGTGACCCCCGCTTTCACCGCACCGACCAGCGCGGGCATCAGGTTGTCGTCACCCGTGGCCACGGTGCGGATGGCATCGAGCTCCCGGGCCACGGCTGCGGCGTCCCGCTCCCCCTTGAAGTCAGTCAGGCGCTGCTTCTGTCCGGACTCCAGCGCCGAGTAATCCGGCTGGCCGATTCGCGGAGTCGATCCCTCCTCCTCGTACACGTTCACGCCGACGACGGGGCGCGCTCCGGACTCGATCTCCATCTGGAACCGGTAGGCGGCCTGATGGATCTCCTCCTGCATGAAGTCGATGGCGCGGGAGGCACCACCGAGTTCGTCGATCTGTTCCAGATACGCCAGGGCTGCGGACTCGATCTCGTCGGTGAGCGCCTCGACGTAGTGCGACCCGCCGAGCGGATCGACCGTCTTCGTGACCCCACTCTCCGCCCCCAGGACCTGCTGGGTACGCAGGGCCAGTTTGGCCGACTCCTCGGTCGGGAGCGCCAGTGCCTCGTCGTAGCCGTTGGTGTGCAGGGACTGCGTGCCGCCGAGGGTTGCCGCCAGGGCTTGAACCGTAACGCGGACCACGTTGTTGAGCGGCTGCTGTGCCGTGAGTGTCGAGCCCCCCGTCTGCGTGTGGAAGCGGAGCCGGCACGAAGTGTCGGATGCCCCGAAGCGCTCTCGCATCAACCGGGCCCACAGGCGCCGGGCTGCCCGGAACTTCGCCACTTCCTCGAAGAGGTCGTTGTGGGCCGCGAAGAAAAAGGACAGCCGCGGTGCGAAAGACTCGAGATCGAGCCCGGCGTCGAGCGCCCGGCGGACGTACTCGAGGCCGTTGGCGAAGGTGAAGGCCACCTCCTGGGGCGCCGTCGAACCCGCTTCCCGGATGTGGTAGCCGGAGATCGAGACCGTATTCCAGCGGGGAACCTCACGAGCGCAGAAGGCCATCAGGTCGGTGATCAACCGGAGGCTCGAATCCACCGGGTAGATGTAGGTGCCGCGCGCGATGTACTCCTTCAGAACGTCGTTCTGCACCGTGCCGGACAGCGCACCGCGGTCCACGCCCTGCTCGTCCCCGAGCGCCACGTAGAACGCCAGCAGGATTCCGGCCGTGGCGTTGATCGTCATCGACGTCGAGACCTCTCCCAGCGGGATCCCGGCGAAGAGGGTCCGCATGTCGTCGAGGGAGTCGATCGCGACGCCGACTCGGCCCACCTCTCCCTGAGCCATCGCGGCGTCGGAGTCGTACCCCATCTGGGTCGGGAGGTCGAAGGCCACGGACAGTCCGGTCTGACCCCGCGCGAGGAGGTAGCGGAAGCGCTCGTTCGTCTCTCCGGCGGTGCCGAAGCCCGCGTACTGCCGCATCGTCCAGACGCGCCCGCGATACATGTTCGGGTAGACGCCGCGGGTGAACGGGAAGCTCCCCGCCTCGTCATCCGGGCCGTACACCCGATCGACCGGCAGCCCCGAGTCGGTGCGCACCACGTCCCTCTCGTCACTCACGATGCACCCCCATCCTCGTCGGCGGCGTCCTCGTCCCCGTCACCCTCGTGCGCCGGAGCGGCGAGGTCGACGAGCAGCTGATCCTTGTCCACCGTCTGCCCCGGTTCGACATGGACCGCCGAGACGATCCCGTCAGCCTCGGCTACGAGATCGTTCTCCATCTTCATCGCCTCGACGATCACGATGGACTGACCCGCCACGACGGACTGACCGACCTCGACCTCGATCCGGACCACGAGTCCAGGCATCGGCGCCACGATCGGACGCGGCCCCAGCCGGTCCCCGGCCGCCCCGGACATCTCCCGGATGACCGCCGTGCGCTCGTCGACGGCCTCGGCCCCGAGTTGTTCGCCATCCACGTTCACGGTCCACCGTTCGGCGCCGACCCGATCGGCCACGACCCTGTGCACCCGGCCGTCGATCGAGAGGTTGTGGACGGGACCCGCCCCCAGGCTCACCAGCTCGGCGTCGATCGACGCCCCGTCGACATGAACCCCGGCGGGGCTCACATCGACGACGTAGTCACGGTCTCCGACGGATACTCGATAGATCACGCGTCGCCTCCTCGGCGGCGTAGTGTCAGGACGGTCTCGACGTGGGACGTCTGTGGGAAAAGATCGAAGCCACGAACCCCGTCCACCTCGTAGTGGCTGCCCAGCTTCCGTACGTCACGGCCCAGCGTCGCGGGGTCGCAGCTGACGTAGACGATCCGGCCCGGAAGCACACGGAGTACGTGCTCGAGAGCCTCCGCAGCCACGCCTTCACGAGGCGGATTGAGAACGAGGACGTCGGCGCTCCACGGCTCGGCCAACCGCTCTTCCACCGGCGCCCGCTCGACAGAATACCCGATCGGTGCACCGGCCTCCGCCCGTCTCACCGCCTCTGCATCGATCTCGATTCCCAGGACCTCCCACCCCGCCTCGGCAGCGGCCCGACCGAACTCACCCGCCCCGCAGTACGCGTCGACGAGTCGGTTCCCGGCCTCCGTGGGCGCACCGACGCACGCCAACACATGCGAGCGGAGCTGGGCGGCCATCCCCCGATTCACCTGCTCGAAGGAGAGACCACCGCCGGGGCTCTCGGCACCGGCCAGGAGGGAGACTCGCCCATCCTTGGGTGCGTGCCAGACGGCCGAGATCCCGCTGGCTCCGGTCAACAGTTCGGACGGGTTCCACCCGGGGGCACCGCCGAGGACCGTCAGCTCCACACCGTCGGCGGCCGCTCTCAGCACGAGCCGGAGACGCGCGCCCGTCGGCAGGAGGCGCGCGCCCGGGCCCCACGCGCCCCGGAGAGACACCCAGGCCTCGACGATGGCGGGTTCGGGTAGAAGGCAGCCGCCCTCGATGTCGACGACGTGACCCGGTCGATCCAGACCGTGGAAGCCCGCCACCACACGACCGCTCCGCAGACGCCGAAGGGTGAAGGAGACACGACTCCGATAGCGGGTCGCGGCCTCGGCCGGCACGACCTCGACCGACGGGAGGTCGGTCACCCGCCCGATCCGTGTCAGGCCATCCTCGATGAATCGTCCCTTCCACTCCACCTGATGCTCGTAGGGCAGGTGGAGGAGCTGGCAGCCCCCACACACGGCGTAGTAGGGGCACCCCGGTTCGACTCGGTCCGCCGACGGTTCGATCAACTCTTCGAGGACCCCGAGAGCCCACCGCGGACGTGCCTTGGTCAGACGGATCCGTGCATGGTCTCCAGGCGCGGTCCGCGGGACGAAGACGACCCGCCCGTCTTCGAGGTCCGCCACGCCGGACCCGCCCGCGGCGACACCGCGCACGCGAACGTCCGTACGACTGCCCGCTTCGCTCATCGCGCGACGTTCCACGGCCATCCCGTCGAACGCCAAGCGGGGAGCGGCCGTCCGCCCGTGTCACCGAGGCGGGGTGCCCGCTCGGACCGATGGCGCTCCTCGAGAAGGGCCGCCGCCACCGCCGCAGCGAGCCCCCCCCCGTCGGAGGCAGCCGGCTCGAGCACGTCCGGATGCTGCTCCAGATAGCGGATGGTCAGCCGGCCCTCCTGGAAGTCCGGCTCGTCCATCACCCGGCGGTGGAAGGGTACACACGTCTCGACCCCGACGATCTGCAACTCGTCGAGCGCCCGACGCATCCGGGCGATCGCCGTCGACCGGTCGGGGCCGTGGACGATGAGCTTGCCGAGCAGCGGGTCGTAGTGGAGGCCGACCTCACCGTTCGTGACGATCCCCCCGTCCCACCGCACACCGGGCCCGCTCGGGATCTCCAAGTAGCGGACCGTCCCTGTGGATGGGAGAAAGCCCCCAAACGGGTCTTCGGAGGTGACACGGCACTCGATCGAGTGACCGTCGATCCCGATGTCGTCCTGGCCAAACGGGAGTGCTTCGCCGCTGGCCACTCGGAACTGCCACTCCACGAGGTCGATGCCGGTCACGAGTTCGGTGACCGGGTGCTCGACCTGAAGACGGGTGTTCATCTCGAGGAAGAAGAACTCGCCGTCCTGGTAGAGGAACTCGACGGTGCCCGCGCCCCGGTAGTCGACGGCCTCCGCAGCGCGCACCGCCGTCTCACCCATCGCCGCCCGCTCCTCCGGCGTCAGAACGGGTGACGGGGCCTCTTCGATCAGCTTCTGGTGCCGCCGCTGAATGGAGCACTCACGCTCGGCCAGATGTACCACGTTGCCGTGCGCGTCTCCGAGCACCTGGATCTCGATGTGCCGGGGCTTCGACAGGTACCGCTCGAGGTAGACGCTGCCGTCGCCGAAGGCCGCTACGGCCTCGCGGGACGCGGCCTCGAAGGCCCTCGCCAGCTCGGCCGGCTCCTCGACGACCCGCATCCCCTTCCCGCCTCCCCCGGCCGAAGCCTTCAGGAGCACCGGGAAGCCGATCTCCGCTGCCGCACGCTCGGCCTCCGCGGTGTCTTCGAGCGCCTCGGTGAGACCCGGCACGATCGGGACGCCCGCATCCTGCATGCGACGCCGGGCCTCGGTCTTGTCTCCCATGGCGGCGATCGTATCGGCCGATGGGCCGACGAAGATCAAGCCCGCCTCCTCGACGGCGCGGGCAAAGTCGGCCCGCTCGGCCAGGAAGCCGTAGCCGGGATGAATCGCCTCGGCGCCGACCCTTCGGGCCAGATCGATCAGGGCGTCCCCGCGCAGGTAGCTCTCGGCCGAAGCCGCCGGACCGATGCAGTACGCTTCGTCGGCGGCCAGCACGTGAGGAGCGAGGCGGTCGGGCTCGGAATACACGGCAATCGAGCGGATCCCACATTCGCGAGCGCCTCGCGCAATGCGCAGGGCGATCTCGCCTCGATTGGCGATCAGGACGGAACCGATCAAGAGCGTTTCGGTGAGGGGTCGGAGTCAGCCCCTGAATCTAGCAATCCCGCCCCAAAACGCAGGTAGGCGGCCCCGAAGGACCGCCTACCGACGCATCGAGACCGGGTCGCCCTCCTCAGTAGCGGAGTCGCCCGATCACCTCGACCTCGTCTCCTGCACGGACGACGGTCATCTCGATGTCCTCGTCATCATCGTACGAGGCGATGATGCGGTGGAACTGCTCCGGAGAACGCACCGCGCGTCCGCCGATTCGGACGACCACGTCACCGGCCCGCAGACCCAGCCCCGACCGTCGATCGGCCTCGAGAACCAGAACACCCTCGTCGACCTCGAAATACGCACCCAACCCGTCGTTCATCTCGGCCAATGTCACGCCGGCTCGGGACCCGCCGAAGCCGGAACCGAAGAAGGTGAGGACGTCCGGCGCCACGCCGGTCCGCAGTCGAACGGTGCCCCGGTCCTGCCCCGGAAAGGTGAGGCGGTGGTCCCGCGCCCGCTCTCGCAGGCTGCTCATCTGGTCACGGAAGCGGTCGACGTCCCAGTTCCGACCCAGAACGGACGGCCCCGTCCACGCGTCCAGGACATCGGCGCGGACGACCGTCGTCTGGCGCTGGCCGTCCCGGAGGTACTCGACCTCGACCTCCTGGCCCTCTTCCAGCTCTTCGACGAGTGCGAGAAGACGCTGAACGGGGACGGACTGGTCCAGGTCGAAGTCCTCCTCCGCCCTCGCTCCGATCGACTCGGTCAGGCGCTGGCCGTCGATGGCCGTGACCACGTCACCGTCCCGTAGACCGGCATCCTCTGCGGGTCCATCGCCGAGTACGTCCGTGATCAGTACGCCATCCGCATCCCGACGGGCACTCTGACCCGCGTCGACCGAGATACCGAGTCTCGGTCCGCTCGGTCGTGTGGCGAGTTGGGAAAGGAGCCCTTCGATCCGAGGGCTGCGGAAACACGTGCAATCCTCGACATCGTTTCCGTCGCGGTCCACGCACCGACACTCGGTTCGCTCCACCTGCGCCGAGACCGGCGAAACCAGGGGCGTCCCGGCGAAGGCCACTGCGCCGAGGGCCAGTGCACCCACGACCCGAAAACCCGACTTCATCTTCATCCTGCCATCCCTCCGACGGGGTCATCGTCTGCTTCAGTGCCTACGATGCTCCCGGGAAGGATCCGGGTTGCCGAGCCGATACGGTGCGTGCGTCCCCGGCGCCGTGTCGGATCAGAGCGGGATGTTGCCGTGCTTACGAACGGGGTTCTCGTCCCGCTTGTTACGGAGCATGTCGAGGGCCGACACGAGTCGAGGGCGTGTGTCGCGCGGGTCGATCACATCGTCGACGAAACCTCGCGACGCCGCGATGTACGGGTGCGCGAACGTCTCGCGGTACTCCTCGATGCGGGCATCCGTGGCCGCTTCCGGGTCGTCCGAGGCCGCGATCTCCTTGCGGAAGAGAACCTCGACCGCGCCCTTCGGTCCCATGACGGCGATCTCGGCCTGCGGCCAGGCCAGGTTCACATCGCCCCGGATGTGCTTCGAGTTCATGACGTCGTACGCGCCGCCGTACGCCTTCCTCGTGATCACCGTGACCTTCGGCACCGTGGCTTCGGCGAACGCGTAGAGAAGCTTGGCGCCGTGACGGATGATGCCTCCGTGCTCCTGCGCGACACCGGGTAGGAAACCAGGGACGTCCTCGAGCACGACGAGGGGGATGTTGAAGGCGTCACAGAAGCGGACGAACCGTCCGCCCTTGTCCGACGAGTCGATGTCCAGGACCCCGGCCAGGACCGCGGGCTGGTTGGCCACGATCCCCACGGAGTGTCCGCCGATGCGAGCGAAACCGCAGAGGATGTTCGCGGCGAATTTCTCGTGCACCTCGTAGAAGTCCCCGTCGTCGACGACGGCCCGGATCACCTCGCGCATGTCGTACGGGTGGTTCGGATTCTCCGGCACGACCGTGAGGAGACCCTCGTCACGCCGGTCGTGGGGGTCGGCCGACGCCGTCTCGGGCGGGAGCTCCCGGTTGTTCGAAGGGAGGTACTGGATCATCTCCCGAACGGAGGCCAGACACTCGGGCTCGGAGTCCGCGGCGAAGTGGGCCACGCCCGACTTCGACGCGTGAACGTCCGCGCCTCCCAGGCCCTCCATGTCGATGTCCTCGTGCGTGACCGTCTTCACGACGTTCGGGCCGGTCACGAACATGAAGCTGGTGCCGCGCACCATATAGACGAAGTCGGTGATGGCCGGTGAGTACACCGCTCCACCCGCGCACGGCCCCAGGATCACGCTGATCTGAGGGATGACCCCGGACGCGAGGGTGTTCCGCAGAAAGATGTCCGCATACCCACCGAGGGACACGACCCCCTCCTGAATGCGCGCGCCACCGGAGTCGTTCAGCCCGATGATCGGCGCGCCGTTCTTGAGCGCCATGTCCTGGAGCTTCACGATCTTCTCGGCGTGGGCCTCCGAGAGGGATCCGCCGAAGACGGTGAAGTCCTGACTGAAGACGTAGACCAGGCGACCGTGGACCGTGCCGTACCCGGTGACGACCCCATCCCCCAGGACCTTCTTGTCTCCGAGTCCGAAGTCGCTTGAGCGATGGGTGACGAAACGATCCAGCTCGACGAAGGAGCCCTCGTCGAGCAGGAGGTCGAGCCGCTCTCGCGCGGAGAGTTTGCCCCGGTCGTGCTGCGCCTGGATCCGATCCGGACCACCTCCGAGACGAGCCTCTTCGGACAGCTCCTGAAGGCGGGTGAGCTTCTCCTGGATCGACATCAGCGACGAATCTCCTGGGCTCCGACTGAATCGGGGGCCGCGCCCGGATCGGGTGCGGTAAGGGTATCGGGGACGATCGGGACCGGGACACGATCCTGGATCCGTACCACCTGGGTCGCCCGGGCCAGGTCGCCGTTCACGACCGAGTAGAGGCCCGTGGCACCGTCGACTCCGGCCAGTGACTCGAAGGCGGCGCGAAGCTGCTCGGGAGCGACGCGACCCGGCCGCAGCGCCTCGAGGAGGATGAGCGCTGCGTCGAAGCCGATCGACGGAGTAGGGCCGAAGAGCGTGCGTTGGAAGTACGACTCGTACGCCTCGCGGAAGCGGGCCTCGCCTTCCGTACCGTCGGCCACACCGACGGCCGCGGTGGCCACGATCCCGGTCGTGAGGCGGTCGTCGACCGCCTGCAGGACACCGGGATCCGTCCAGCCCGTGGTCCCCAGCAGTTCGATCGCCAGTGTGTCGAGCCCGAAGTGGATCGCCTGAGGGGCGAGGAACTCGACGTCCTCGGGCGGGATCGGCATGAAGATGGCCGTGGGTTCCAGAAGTTCGACGTGGAGTGTGTCGTCTTCGGCGAGCCCGAGCTCTGCCAACTCCCGGCCGCGGAGCGCATCCTGCGCGGCCCCGATCTGCGGCTCGAAGAAGGTGGCGCCGGCCTCGTACGGAAAGCGCCCCACGACTTCCATCCCCAGGGCAGCCGCCGTCTGCTCGAAGGCTCGCGCTTCGGCGTCGGCTTCGGGCGTCTGCGGCATGATGATCGCGATCCGCTGGAATGCCCGCGACACCGCGTAGGCGGCCACGGCGGCGGCCGCCTGCGGGTCCGCGCCCTCGAGCGAGTAGACGGACGCTCCGGCCCGATCGGCACTCCGTGCGGTCGGCGACACCAGAGGAAACTCACGGCTGCGTACGGCGGCAGCCCCGAGAAGGTCGTCGTCCTGGAGCAGCCCTACGATCCCGTGGACCCCCAGCGAGTCCAACTCCGCGACCATCTGCGTCGTGAGCGTCGGGTCGCCCTGGTCGTCCCGGACGATGAGCTCCACCGAGTACTCCTCTTCGAGTACGGTCGCGGCGGCCACCTCGATCCCCTCCGCGACCTGGGCCGCGAACTCGGCCAGAGCCGGTGGTCCCCCGAGCGGGAGTACGACTCCGATCCGGAAGTTCGTCTCGCGTCCGCGGCCCTCCGGAAGGACGCCCGCCAGCACTCCTTCGGCCCACTCCCGGTCCGTGCCCACGACCCCCGCGTCCAGGGCCGAGCGAGCGTAGCGAGCCGCGTCCTCACCCCGGCCGTACTCGAGCAGGGTGACGGCGAGTCGCGCCTCGGCGATCGAGCGTTGGGGGCCCGGTGGCGCCGCCGAGACGACCGGCTCCAGCTCGTTCGGACGCAGGGAGTCCGACACGGCCCTGACCCGGTCGGCCGTCTCGAGCAGCGTCCCCGGTGACCCGTTCGAGCCGACCCGCAGAAGCCGGTCGAGCTGGGCCGGGAGCGAATCGGGAAAAGTCGACGCCCGGAAGAATTGAACGTCGGCAACCCGGTCGTCGCCCAACGGAAGGAGCTCGGCGTATCGGACGGCCTTCGCCTCGGCCGCGGCCATGTCGCCGGTCTCCCGAGAGGCCTGCGCACTCAACCAGAGCGCCTCGCCCGAGGCATCCGACGACGGATAACGCTCCAGCAGTTCGTCGGCCGTCCTGATCACCTCGAAGAACCGGCGGGCGCGCGCCGACTCCTGCGCCGACGTCAGCAGAGCCTGCGCAGCGTCCTGATCCTCCGGGGTGATCGCCCCGGGCGACACGATCACAGGCGCCGGTCCCGTCCGGTCCGGGTCGGTCCCGCCCCGCCCCGGGCCCCCTACGGTCTGACACGCCCCCACACCCAGAACCAGGGTGACGAGCAGACGCGCGAAGCGCCCGGACGCGACTCGCGTCCGGGCGCTGCTACGCCCGAGCCTCATGGCTCGCTCCGTACGGGGCGGCAAGAGGCCATGGTTTCCCTACGCGTCGTCGGAGGATTCCTCGGCGCTCTCCGCCGAACCCTCATCCCCTTCCGCCGCCTCGGCCTCGGCCTTCGCTTTGGCCTCTTCTTCGGCCTTGATCCGGACCGGTGCGTCGTTGGCACCCGCAGCGGCCGCGGACACGAGCGACCCCTCTTCTGGCTCCGGAGCGGGCTCACGCGTCACCCGCGGCTTGATGTACTCGTCGTCGTCGTCCGCCTCGGCAGCCGATGCCGCAGCCGCAGCGGCAGCAGCGGCCTCTGCTGCCGCGATGCGCGCGGCCTCGATCTGCTCCTGGGACTTCCGCTCCGGCACCTCGGTGACCTCGAGGACGATCCGCCGGTTGGCGGCGTCCGATTCGATCACGCGCAGAGACACCGTGTCACCGGCCCCGTAGTGCTCCTCGAGACGATCCGCATCGCTGACACCCGAGTGCGACACCGGAACGAAGCCTTCGATATCGTCCCCGAGGTCGACCACGACGCCCTTGTCCTGCAGGCGGGTGACGGTCGCGTCCTGCTCGACGCCGGCCGCGAGTCGGTCGCTGATGGCCGGCCACGGGTCGTCGTCCAGCTGCTTGATCCCGAGGCTGATGCGCTTGTTCTCCGCATCGACGTCGAGGACCATGATCTCCAGCTCCTCGCCCTTACGAACGACCTCGGACGGGTGCTCGACACGCTTCGTCCAGCTCATGTCGGACACGTGGACGAGACCGTCGATCCCCGGCTCGATCTCCACGAAGGCACCGAACGAGGTGAGGTTGCGAACCGTACCGGTCATGCGCGTGCCCGAGGGGTACTTCACGGGCAGCGCCAGCCACGGATCCTCTTCGATCTGCTTCATACCGAGCGAGATCTTCTCGTCGTTCGGATCGACCTTGAGGACCACCGCCTGAATGTCCTCGCCGATCGAGACGACCTTGGAGGGGTGACGCACGTTCCGCGTCCACGACATCTCGGAGATGTGGACGAGTCCCTCGACCCCCTTCTCCAACTCTACGAAGGCGCCGTAGTTCGTGATCGAGACGACGCGGCCACGCACGCGGGCACCGACAGGGTACTTCTTGTCGATGTCCGTCCACGGGTACGGCAGGAGCTGCTTGAGCCCCAGCGAGATCCGCTCGCGGTTCCAGTCGATGTCGAGAACCTTCACGTCGATCTTGGCGCCGATGTCCACGACCTCGGACGGGTGACCGACGCGGCCCCACGACATGTCCGTGATGTGGAGGAGGCCGTCGAGGCCACCGAGGTCGATGAAGGCACCGAAGTCGGTGATGTTCTTGACCACACCCTCGCGGACCTGGCCGACGAGGAGCTCCTTGACGAGCGTCTCGCGCTTCGTCTCGCGCTCGGCTTCGAGAATGACGCGGCGCGAAACGACGATGTTCCGGCGGCGCTTGTTCAGCTTGATGATCTTGAACTTGTAGACGTCGCCGATCAGGTCCTCGATGTTCGGGACCCGGCGCAGCGCGATCTGCGAGCCCGGCAGGAAGGCGTCGACGCCCATCAGGTCGACCGTCACGCCACCCTTGATCTTGCGGACCAGCGTTCCCTTGACCGGGCGGTCCGCCTCGTGGGCCTCGCGGATCTTCTCCCAGACGCGCAGGAAGTCGGCCTTCTTCTTGGAGAGGACCACGACACCGTCGTCGTCCTCGAGGCTCTCGAGAAGGACCTCGACCTCTTCGCCTTCCGTGGGAGCGTCCTTGAACTCGTCGAGTGCAACGGCACCCTCGGACTTGAAGCCGAACTCGAGGATGACCGCGGCATCACTGACGCGGAGCACCGTCGCGTTGACGATCTCGCCTTCCTTGAAGGCCTGGAAACCGCCGCTGAACTGCTCGAGGAGGGACTCGAACTCGGCCTTCGAGGTCGAGAGGACTTCCTCTCCGTACGGATCGAAGAAGAGCTCCGGGGAGATCCCCTCGGGGATGTCCATGAGAGCGGTCACGGCTGCGGCCTGCTCGGCGGCCGCTTCCGCGGCGGCCTCCTCGGCGGAGAGGGTGGTCACTTCACCGGTCAGGGCGTCGACGATGACTTCTTCGCCTTCGGCGAGGTCGTCCTGATCGGGGGTGTCCGGAGCTTCGGACTCGGGGGTCGGGTTCTCGGTCATGATCTCGGGGCTCACGCGAAGTGCGGAGCGCTCTCTGGTGCCGCACCTCGTGCGCCGGATCCGGCGGAAAGGGGCGGGTTCGGGTGAATGGGCGCACGGTGCGAATCGACGCACCGCGCAAGGAAGCAAGCCCGGAAAGCTAGGAACGGCTCAGAGCATCGTCAACGCGCGCCGATCCGTCGGTCACGCTCGCACGTGACCATCACCGATCCGCCGGCGTCTCCGCCGCCGGTCAGTCCCGCTCCACCGCTCGCGCCAGTGCCTCGATCGCGGCCACCTGCTCCTCGAAGCCGAGGCGCGTCGTGTCGATCAGGTGGGCGTCTTCCGGCTTCCTCAGCGGGGAGTGCTCCCGTTCGGAGTCCTGACGATCTCGGGCCGCCAGGGCGGCCGCCGCGGCCTCGATCTCCTCGTCGGTCGGGTCTTCGTGTCCCACTTCTTTCAGCCTGCGTCGCGCCCGCTGCTGGAGGTCCGCGACGAGGTACACCTTCACCTCGGCGGAGGGGTATACGACGGTGCCCATGTCGCGCCCGTCGGCCACGAGTCGACCGTCCTCGCCGGCCATCCGTTGAAGGTGCAGGAGCGATGCCCGTGAAGGCGCCAGGCTCGCGAGGAAGGGGACGTACTCCGTGACCTCCGGCCCTCTCAGCTCCTCGCTGACCCGCCGGCCCCCGACCAGGATGTCGAACGACGTCCCCGACGACGAGACCCGGACGTCGAGCGCGCGCATGTCCTCTTCGGTCAGTGCGTTCCACTCCTCCACCGGGGTCCCGGCTTCCAGGAGGGCCAGCGTCAGCGCCCGATACAGACCGCCCGAGTCGAGGTGCCGGAAGCCGAGCCGCTCCGCGACGGCTTTGGCCGTGGTCGACTTCCCGGAGCCGGCGGGCCCGTCGAGTGTGACGATCGGCCCCCGACGGTCGCTCATCTCCACCCTCCGACACGCCGGAGCGCCCCACCGAAGTCGGGGAAGGACACATCGGCCACCGACGCGTCGAGGACGTCGATCTCGTGGCGCGGGAGCGCGGCCAATACCGAGAAAGCCATCGCGATCCTGTGGTCGTGGTGTGTGGGCACGGCACCCTGCAGAGCGCGGTCGCTCCCGGATACGATCAAGCCGTCGTCGAGTTCCTCGACATCGACCCCTACGGACCTGAGGTTGGCGACCATCACGGCGATCCGGTCCGACTCCTTGGTCCGCAGTTCGGCGGCGCCCCGGATCTCCGTTTCGCCCGAGGCCATGGCGCCGAGCGCCGCAATCAGCGGAAGCTCGTCGATGACACGGGGGATCTCGGCTCCCTCGACGACCGTTCCACGGAGGTTCGATGCCCCGACGGTCACGGCGCCGACCGGTTCGATCTGGACGTCCCCGTCGACATCGACGGTGATGTCGGCACCCATCCGTCGAAGGACCTCGAGGAAGCCGGTACGCGTGGGGTTGAGTCCCACATGCTCGACCGTCAGGGGCTCGGGTGTTCCGCCGAGGGCGGCGAGTGCCAGAAGGAAGGCGGCGGACGACGGATCACCCGGAACATCGAAGTCGAGCGGGTCGATGCGCTCCGGCGGATCACGAAGCTCCACACGCCAACCGCCGGCCACGGCGTGGGAGAGCACCTTGGCGCCTACGGCCGAGAACATCCGCTCGGTGTGGTCTCTCGAACGCTCCGGCTCCGTCACGAGAGCGAAGGCCCTCCCGGTGAGCCCGGCAAAGAGGATGCACGACTTGATCTGTGCACTCGCGACCGGAGACGCCCAGTCCAGCGGCTGGAGCGGAAACCGGCCGTGGATCGTCATCGGAAGTCGGTGCGGTTCGTCTCCGAAGGACACCCGAGCCCCCATGGCTTCGATCGGGTCGGTGACCCGCGCCATCGGACGTGAGCGCAGAGAGGCGTCCCCGTCGAGGGTGGCGGCGACGCCGCTCCCCGCCAGCACTCCGGTGAGAAGTCGTGTGCCGGTGCCGGAGTTTCCGAGGTCGAGCACGTCGTTCGGGGCAACCAGGCCGCGAAGCCCCGAGCCGCGAATTCGGACCTCTCCACCGTCCGGCGGAGGTGCTCCTACGTCGGCTCCGAGGGCGGCCAGCGCACCCGCCGTCGAGGCCGCGTCTCCACCGTAGAGGAGCCCCGACAGCCGGCTCTCCCCATCGGCCAGGGCGGCCAGGATGAGCGCGCGCTGGGTCAGCGACTTGTCACCGGGGACGCGGACCCTCACGGGACGGCCTCGCTGGGTTCGGGACCGACGACGAAGAGGAGGGGAACGCGCGCCAGCAGGTCGTCGGCGCCGACGGCGGCCAGGAAGCGCGCCTCCCGCTCCCGGTGGAGGTCGAGCCCGGTAAAGGGCACGTCGAGCCTCAGGAGGCCTCGGAAGGGTCCGCCGATGCCGACGCCGGTGAGCGACGTGTTGGAAACGGTCCCGAACACGTGCCGGGCGATCTCACGGGCACGCTCACTGGCCGCCTCGACGGACCGTTCTTCCCGATCCTCGTCGACGGAGCGCTCGCCGCCCGAGAGTTCGATCGGATTCTGGTCGTCCGGACCGGAGGTGGGCCGCGCTGGAAGGAAACCCATCAGCTCCCGACCTCCTGAGCCACTTCCGACCGGAGGAGGACCTCGTGGACCAGGCCGTCTCGCGCTACCCGGGCTCGGGCAAAATGGGCCCGCGCCTCGGCCTCGAGTCCGCTCGGGTCGTCGCTGTAACGCGC
>JAUIKL010000285.1 GCA_030430625.1 Gemmatimonadota bacterium | reverse complement strand
GAATGCGGCCGATCGGAATACCGCGCGGGAAGACGCCGCTCAGCCCACTCGTCACGACGAGGGCCTCGGTGACGACGGGCTGGTTGAAGGGGACGCCGTTCAGGACGAGGCGGTCCTCTTCGAGGAAGGCGCCCGAACGGTTTTCGACGAGGCCGTAGGCACTGCCGTCGGCGATCATGGCGCTGGCGCGGAACTCGGGGTGGGTCCAGTCCATGCCGACGGCGTCGTCGGGGCGGACCTCGAGGATCCGACCGACGAGTCCGTACGGCCCGACCACGGGAGAGCCGACGAGGATTCCGTCGTTCGAGCCGACACCCACGATGAACATGCTCTCCGATCCCGGGGTCCCGGGGCGGAGAACGGTGGCGGCGCGGTACGGGCGTTCGGTGCGCTCCCCGAGACCGATCAGTTCTCGGAGGGTGCGGTTCTCGTCGATGATCGCCTCGTGGGAGGCGACGAGCGTGGAGAGGGAGTCGACGACGGCCAGGATCGAGTCGACGCTACTGGCGCGGGTCCGAGACGCGGCGAGCTGTCGCTGGACACCCAGGAAGGGGCGCAGAGCGGTGACCTGAAGCCCGTTGGAGATCTGCCGCTGCCGCTCCTCGGAGACGAACATGGCCGAGAGGGCCAGGAGGAGGACGAAGACTGCAAAGAAGATGTCGCGGCGGCGACCGCCGGACTCGGGCTCCGGGGCATACGGCGGCACGGGTCAGCCCCCCCTCTTACTGCACCAGGACCGTTCGATACTTCGTCATGTCGTCGAGAATACGGCCTGCCCCACGCACCACGCACGTGAGCGGCTCCTCATCGACGTGGATGGGGAGGTTGGTCTCGTGGTGGAGCAGCTTGTCGAGGCCGCGGATCAGCGCCCCGCCACCCGTCATCATGATGCCCTTGTCCACGATGTCGGAGGACAGCTCGGGCGGGGTGATCTCCAGCGCGCGTCGAACCGCGTCGACGATCGCCTGGATCGGCTCCTGGATGCACTCGCGCACCTCCTGCGAGTGGACCGTCACCGTCTTCGGTATACCGGAGACGAGATCCCGGCCCTTCACGTCCATCTCGCGCTCTTCACCGTAGTCGAACGCCGACCCGATCTGGACCTTGATGGCCTCGGCCGTCGGCTCTCCGATCAGGAGGTTGTAGTTCTTCCGGAGGAAGGTCACGATCGCGCTGTCCAACTCGTCACCGCCGACCCGGATCGAGGTGTCGGAGACGATACCCGACAGCGCGATGACCGCGATCTCCGTCGTACCACCGCCGATGTCGATGACCATGTTCCCGGTCGGTGTCTCGACGGGGAGTCCGACACCGATGGCGGCGGCCATCGGCTCGTCGACCATGTAGACGCCCTTGGCGCCCGCGGACATGGCGGACGAGCGCACGGCGCGGCGCTCCAGCTCCGTGATCCCCGACGGCACACCGACGACGACACGCGGTTTGATCCGGAAGATCCTCTTCGAGGTGACCTGCTTGAGGAAGTGCCGGAGCATCAACTCCGTCACGTCCACGTCCGCGATGACGCCATCCTTGAGAGGGCGGATCGCCTCGATGCCCTCGGGCGTACGGCCGAGCATACGCTTGGCCTCGAGCCCGATGCCCAGGATGCGACGGCTCCCCTTCTCGACCGCCACCACGGAAGGTTCGTTGAGGACGATGCCCTCGCCCTTCACGTAGACGAGCGTGTTCGCCGTGCCGAGATCGACGGCGATGTCGTTTACCGGAATCAGTCCGCCGGAGTTGACCCAGTTCGAGATTTCAGAGAGCAAGGGAGTCTACTGATCGTAAGGCGTTCGGGGGGGCGGTCTTGGCGCGTCGGGACAGCCTGATGAACATACGTTTACGCGCCGGGACAAGCCAGGATCTCATGCGGGCCACCCCCGCACCGCAACCCTCGGACGCGGTAGATAGCCCACCGGGCGCGCTCGATGCAAAGATCACGCCGTTCCCGTGCTGCCGAATCCGCCGCTTCCGCGCTCGGTGGCGGAGACCTGGTCGACCTCCACGATCTCGGGCGCCTCGAAGCGGGCGAAGACGAGTTGGGCGATCCGTTCTCCGCGCTCGATCGTGAACGGTTCGGCCCCCGTGTTCTGCATGATGACCTTGAGTTCACCGCGGTAGTCGGGGTCGATCGTGCCCGGGCTGTTGGGCAGCGTGATCCCGTGCTTCAGGGCCAACCCGGAGCGCGGCCGAACCTGGCACTCGATCCCCGAGGGCAACTCCATGACGAGTCCCGTCGCCACCAGGCGGATCTCACCCGGTTCGAGAACGACCGCCTCGTCCGACGACCGCACGTCGTAGCCGGCCGCCTCCTCGGTGGCCCTCGACGGCAGGTCGAGGTCCGGGTTGGACGGGAGTCGGCGAAAGCGAACGGTGTCCGGCACGTCGTCAGCCCAGGATCGGGGCGAGCTCGTGATTCTCCATGCCGAAGGCATCCGCCACACCCGCGTACGTGACCTTGCCGTCGACGACGTTCACGCCGAGGGCGAGAGCGGCGTCGTCACGGCACGCCCGCTTCCACCCCTTGTTGGCCAGGGCGATCGCGTACGGCAGCGTGGCGTTGGTCAGAGCAAGGGTACTCGTCCTCGGCACCCCGCCGGGCATGTTGGCCACGGCGTAGTGAATGACGCCGTCGACCGTGTAGACCGGATCGTGGTGGGTCGTCGGCTTCATCGTCTCGACACAGCCGCCCTGATCGATGGCCACGTCACAGATGACCGTGCCCTCCCGCATCAGCGCGAGGTCCTCACGGGTGATCAGGTTCGGGGCCTTCGCACCCGGAATCAGCACCGCTCCGATGATCAGGTCGGCGTCCTGCACCTGCTTGCGGATCGCGTAGCTCGTCGAGTAGAGCGTCTCGACGTT
>JAUIKL010000284.1 GCA_030430625.1 Gemmatimonadota bacterium | reverse complement strand
CCGGGGCATGACCTCCTGCTTCTTCCCCTTGCCCCGCTTCCGCACGGCCACCGTGCCGTCCGCGGCCTCCCGTTCACCGACGACCGCCATGTACGGCACCTTGAGCGTCTCCGCTTCGCGGATCCGGTAGCCCAGCGTCTCCCGCGCCGCCACGGTCGCGCGCACCCCGTGGCTGTCGAGAAGTGCCCGCAGCTCCTCGGCGCTCTCGACCCACTGTTCGCTGATCGGAAGGATCCGCACCTGCTCGGGAGCCAACCAGGTCGGGAAGGCACCCGCGAAGTGCTCGATCAGGATGGCGATGAAGCGCTCGAACGACCCGCAGACCGCCCGATGGATGACGACGGGCCGATGGGGCGCGTTGTCCTGCCCGACGTACGTGAGGTCGAAGCGCTCGGGCGCATTGTAGTCGAGCTGGATCGTACCGAGCTGCCAGCTCCGGCCGATCGAATCCGTAACGTGGAAGTCGATCTTCGGACCGTAGAACGCCCCGTCTCCCTCCTCGATCTCGTAGTCGCGGCCGGTGGCTTCGAGAGCCTCGCGGAGGGAGGCCTCGGCGTGATCCCACTGCTCGTCGCTTCCGATCCGCTGCTCCGGCCGCGTGGCGAACTTCACCCTGGACTGGAGGCCGAAGGTGTCGTAGTGCGAGAGGATGAACTCCGTCAGGAAGGCCACCTCCTCGGCGATCTGATCCTCACGAAGGAAGACGTGGCAGTCGTCCTGTGCGAACTGACGGACCCGCGTGAGACCGGACAACGCCCCCGAGAGCTCGTTGCGGTGGAGCGGATCGAGCGTCGTGTACCGGAGGGGCAACTCGCGGTACGAGTGCGTCTGGGAGGCGTAGTAGATGTAGTGCGAGGGGCAGTTCATCGGTTTGAGCGACATGTCGTGCTCGCCCGACTCCTTGTCGAGAACGAGGAACATGTTCTCGCGGTACTTGCCCCAGTGGCCGGACTGCGACCAGAGCTCCTTCGTGTACATCAGCGGCGTCTTGACCTCGAGGAAGTCGTCTTTCTGACGACCGCGCACGAAGGACTCGAGCGTGTTGTAGATCGCCGTGCCCCGCGGCGTCCAGAACGCCGCCCCCGGGGCAACCGGGTGAAACTGGAAGAGGTCCAACTCTCGGCCGAGGCGGCGGTGGTCCCTCTTCCGGGCTTCCTCCAGGCGGTGGAGGTGTTCGTTCAGCTGGCCCTTCTTGTGGAAGGCCGTCCCGTAGATGCGCTGGAGCATCTGCCGCTTCTCGTCACCGCGCCAATAGGCACCCGCACCCGAGAGGAGCTTGAAGTGCTTCAGATGCCCCGTGCTGGGCACGTGTGGGCCTTTGCACAGGTCGACGAACGGCCCGTTCTCGTAGACGGTGATCACCTCGTCGTCGTCGAACTCCTCCAGGCGCTCGAGCTTGAGCGGGTCGTCGGCGAACAGCCCGCGCGCCTCCTCCTTCGTCACCCTACGACGCTCGAACGGCTGATCCGCTTCGACGACCTCGGCCATCTTGGCTTCGAAGGCTTCGAGATCCTCGGGCGTGAACGGCGCGTCCACGTCGAAGTCGTAGTAGAAGCCGTCGGAGATCGCGGGGCCGAAACCGATCCCTGCCCCCGGTCGCAGCTCCCGGACGGCCGTGGCCAGGACGTGGGCCGCGGAGTGTCGAAGGACCGCCAGGGACTCCTCGTCCTTCGCGGTCAAGATCCGGATCTCGGAGTCGCCCTCGATCGGCTCCATCAGACCGACGGTCTCCCACCCCTCCTCACCCGGCAGTTGCGCGGCCACGGCCGCCTTGGCCAGGCCGGGACCGATCGCAGCGGCCACGTCGGCCGAGGTCGCCCCCGCGGGGAGTTCGAGAACGTCTCCGTTCGGAAGCGTGATCTTGATCTGTTCGCTCGACATAGAGCCTTGGTCCGTCCTGTGGAGTCCCGTGCGGACTCCCTGCTCGAGGGCATGAAAAAACGCGGCACCCGCTGGTCGGGGGCCGCGTCCGTCGTCGGAGACCGGTCCGGCTAACCGACGCGTGCAACCCCCGGCCCGGTCTGGCGGGCCGTGGTAGTCACGGTCGTGGTCGTGTTCAGAACGTTCAACGGTACTCCCGGTCTTCGACGTGCCGAACGATGGGACGACCGCCGGGGACGGTCAATCCCGCTACCGCCCCCCGTCCGGATCCCGGACGGCGAGCCAGCAGCCTACGGGGAGCACGATCATCCAACCGACGATGAAGCCGAGCCGCGTCGTCTCGTCCGGCATCCGCGGGCCGAGGATGACCATCGCCACGATGGCCACCCCCAGGAAGACCACGAGCCGTTTCAGCTGCGCGGATCGGAAAAACTGGCTCTCGGGCATCTCAGCCCCCGCGGCTCGGAGCCGGGGCCCGAGGGGGCAATGCGGGTCGGCCGTCGTCCGTGTACACGAGAGCGAGGACACCCGCGACTCGATCGATCGCCCCGTTCACCGCGTCGAGTGCGGACGAGGCGGCTGCCCATCCCCGCTCCAGGGTGTATGTCTGATCCGCGGTCGGGGGGCCACTGACCGCCTCGATTCGCCGCCAGACGGACGCCGCATCCGACACGGGATCGAGACCGTCGGCCGCCTCGGCCAACTCGTCCCGAGCCCCCTGCACCGCTTCCTGGATCCGCGCGGGCTGCTCACGCCCCTCGAAGAGCCCGTTGACGCCGTCGAGCAGCGCTTCCAGGGCGTCGAGCGCTTCCTCGGCGCGATCGACAGGCCCCTGAAGGCGGTACGACTCGAGCATGGCCAGATGGCGAACCTGCATGGGTCTCCGCGCCATCTCCACCCGTGGGTCGAGACGAACCACGACCTCGGTCTGGATGACATTCGATCCGGTCGTCATCTCGACGATGTAGGTCCCGGGCATCACTCTGGGGCCCGCGC
>JAUIKL010000283.1 GCA_030430625.1 Gemmatimonadota bacterium | reverse complement strand
CCGCGGTCACGGGCGTCTCCGAGACCCCGATCCGTGAGCACATCTTCAGCTGCCGCCCGGCGACTCCGAGTGAGGAGCGCCCCTGCGCGGCCGAGATCATCGACCGCCTCGGGCCGGTGGCGTTCCGCCGCCCGCTCAGCGACGACGATCGGGACGCCCTCCTGAGCTTCTACGACCTGGGTGTCGAGGAGGGTGGCTTCGAGATCGGTGTCCGTACCGCGATCGAGGCCATGCTGGCGAGCCCGGACTTCGTCTTCCGCATGGAGGAGGCTCCGAGCGGTGTTCAGGTCGGTGAGGACTACCGGATCGCCGACGAGGATCTGGCGGCCCGACTCTCCTACTTCCTCTGGGGCCTCCCCCCGGACGAAGAGCTCCGACGGGTCGCGGCCGAGGGTCGCCTCTCGGACGAGGACGAACTCGAGCGGCAGGTACAGCGGATGCTGGCGGACGAGCGCTCCGACGCTCTGGCCACGCGCTTCGCCGCGCAGTGGCTCCGGCTCGACGACCTCGACAAGGTCCACCCCGATCGCCTGCTGTTCCCGGACTTCCACCAGCAGTTGGCGGACGACCTTCGCCGGGAGACCGAGGTCTTCTTCGCGAACCTGGTCCACACCGACGCCAGCGTTCTGGACCTGTATACCGCGGACTACTCGTTCATGAACGAGCGCGTCGCCCGCCACTACGACATCGGTGGTGTGATCGGCGAGGAGTTCCGGCGGGTGGAGTACCCCGACGATCGTCGCCGCGGGCTCCTGGGCCACGGCAGTGTGCTGACCCTGACCTCCCACGCCGGACGGACCTCCCCGGTGCTCCGCGGGAAGTGGGTGATGGAGGTGCTGATGGGCACGCCGCCGCCGCCGCCGCCGCCGGGTGTTCCGGAACTCGAAGAGGTCGGCGAAGCCGAGGCGGGACGCATGCTCACGACGCGTGAGAAGATGGAGAAGCACCGGGCCAACCCCACGTGCAATGCGTGCCACCGCTTCATGGACCCGATCGGGCTCGCGCTCGACTCGTACGACGTGACCGGACGCTGGCGGATCCGCGAGAACGGGATGGAGCTCGACACGCAGGGTGAGCTCTACGACGGTACGCCGATCACGTCTCCGGTGGAGTTGAACGAGGCGCTGGTCTCGTTCTCGACGCCGCTGATCCGGACCTTCACGAAGAACTTGATGGCCTACGCTCTCGGGCGCCGGGTCGAGTACTTCGATCAGCCGACCATTCGGTCGATCGTCCGCAACGCGGAGTCCGAGGACTACCGGATGTCCGCCTTCGTCCTCGGCGTCGTGAAGAGTGACGCCTTCCGTATGCAACGCGCCGGCGCAGTCGCCGACGGCGCTCAATAAACGCACGCTTCCCCCGAGCGACCGGCCAGAAGCCGGACCAGGAGAATACATGAACATCGTCACCGGAAAGCACCTCGAGCGCCGCACCTTCATCAAGGGTATGGGTGCTTCGATTGCGCTCCCGTTCCTCGACGCGATGGTCCCGGCAGGCCGCCTCACGGCCGCTGCCAAGGCGGAGATCGACGCGACCCGGCTCGTGGCCATCGAGATGGTGCACGGCGCAGCGGGTTGTAACGAGTGGGGCGCCACGCAGAACCTCTGGGCTCCGGCGACGGTAGGGCGGGGCTTCGACCTGACGCCCAGCGCCCTCCAGCCGCTCGACGAGTGGCGGAAGTACCTGACCATCATCTCCAACACCGACGTCCGGATGGCCGAGGCCTTCCAGGCTCCGGAGATCGGCGGTGATCACTTCCGTTCCAGCGCGGTGTTCCTGACGCAACAACACCCCAAACAAACCGAGGGGTCGGACGTCTACGTCGGAACGTCGCTGGATCAGATGCACGCACAGCGTTTCGGCCAATCGACGCCGATCCCGTCGATGCAGCTGTGTATCGAGAACATCAACCAGTCCGGTGGCTGCGCGTACGGCTACACCTGCGTCTACACGGACTCGATTTCCTGGGCTTCCCCGACGGAGCCCCTCCCGGTCATCCGGGACCCGCGCGTGGCCTTCGAGCAGCTCTTCGGAGCCGGTGGCACCGCCCGCGAGCGCGCCATGCGCCGCCGCACTTCCGCCTCGATCCTCGACTGGGTGAGCGGCCGCGTCGCCGAACTGCAGCGTGAGCTCGGCCCGAACGATCGCGATCGCCTCGATCGTTACCTCCAGAACGTCCGCGAGCTCGAGCGCCGTATCCAGATGGTCGAGGCGCAGAACTCGACGGGGCAGGAGCGTGAACTCCCGACCGCTCCGGCCGGTGTGCCGGACTCGTTCGAGGAGCACGTCCAGCTCATGTTCGACCTCCAGGCGCTGGCCTTCGCGTCGGACACGACCCGGATCTTCTCCTTCAAGATGGGGCGCGACTCTTCGGCCCGCGTCTTCCCGGAGTCCGGTACGGACAAGCCTTTCCACCCGGCTTCCCACCACGGTGGCCGTGAGGAAGCGATCCTCGACTTCCACAAGATCAACAAGTACCACGTCAGCATGCTCCCGTACTTCCTCGAGAAGCTGTCGAGCATCCAGGAGGGGGACGCGAACCTCCTCGACAAGACGATGATCATCTACGGCTCCCCGATGGCCGACGGGAACCTCCACAACCACCGTCGTGCGCCGCTGATCGCACTCGGTGGTGCCAACGGACACCTCGAGGGGAACGTCCACCTCAAGGCGCCCGACGGAACGCCGATGGCCAACGCCATGCTGAGCTTCATGCATGCGCTCGGCCACGACGACATGGACAGCTTCGGTGACAGCACCGGGCCGATGTCTCTGGCCATGTCCGGCTCCGCGGCCGTCGAGTACGGGGGCTGAGCACCATGAAGAAGCGTCAGTACGGATCGCGCACGTTCTACGGCCAGGGGGCCGTGGCTCTCCTCGTGACGTTGGCCCTGTGGGCCGGCCCGCG
>JAUIKL010000044.1 GCA_030430625.1 Gemmatimonadota bacterium | reverse complement strand
TCTGCGGTCCGGTCGCGCTCCTCGGCCAACCGGTCGACCTGAATGGCCGACGTGACGCCCCACCCGCCGAACGCCGCGAGGCTGATCCCGGCGGCCGCGCTCGCGACCCGGTTCCGACCCACGAACTTCCCGGCCCGGTAGCGCCATGTGGCGGGGCGGGCCACGACGGGGTGACCCCTCAGATACCGATCGATGTCCTCGGCCAGCGCGGCCGGCGACGCGTACCGACGAGTCGGCTCTTTGCGCAGCGCCATGAGAACGATGTTGTCGAGATCCCCCGACAGGATCTTCGGAAGGCGATGGGCAGTCGTAGCTCGAAGCGCGGCCAGGTTCGCCACCTCGTCCGCGTCCGAGTTTCGGGACACGGTTGTACTGGGTCGCTCCGGTTCGGAGTCGGTGATCTGCCGCTCGATCTCCCGCGGGTTGTCGAGGTCGATCCGAAACGGGCGCCGACCGCACAACAGTTCGTACAGGAGGACTCCGAGGGAGTACACGTCCGTCGAGGTGCCGGAAGCCCGCCCAAGGACCTGTTCGGGGCTCGCGTACTCCGGGGTCAGCATGCGGAGGGCGGTCGCGGTCTCCTCCGCATCGGGATCCATCATCTTGGCGATCCCGAAGTCGAGCAGACGTACGCGGCCGTCCTCGTCGACGAGGATGTTGGACGGCTTGATGTCCCGGTGTACCACGAGCATCTGGTGCGCGTACTGGACGGCGGCGCATACATCCTGGAAGAGTCGCAGGCGATCCGGGATGGAACGTCGTTCATCGTCGCAGTAGCGATCGATCGGGCGCCCGTGGACGAACTCCATGACGAGGAAACCCACCCCGTCGTCCGTCTGGCCCGCGTCGATCAACCGTGCGATCGAGGGGTGTTCGAGACCGGCCAGGATCTGCCGTTCGCTCTGGAATCGCTGAACCCGAGCTGCCGTGAGTCGACCCTGCCTGACCACCTTCACCGCCGCGCGGTGTTCGTATCCCTCCTCCGCGCGGACGCCGAGGTAGACCGTACCCATGCCACCTTCACCGACCCGCTCCCTCAGTTCGTAGGCACCCAGCGAGCGCCCGAGAAGTGTGTCGGGAAGGGTCTCCTCGGCCCCGAGGACCGCATCGTGAAAGGCTGCGTCGAGTCGCCCCGTGGCGGCGGAGTCGGCGCGTAGGAGCGCCTCGACCTCACCAAGGAGCGTTTCGTCGCCGCCCGTTGCACGCTCCAGGAATTCGTGCCGCTCCTCGACGTCCACCTCGAGGGCAGACTGGAACAGCTCTCGAACGCGGTTCCAACGGTCGGCGCGCATCGTCCCTCATCCTCGGCGGCGGAAGAGCAGGCGCATGATGCGAGGCCGGGCGGATCTCGCGCAAACCCGTCGCCGGCACCCGCGCCTCCCCCCGCAGTGCGGAGGGAGACGCGCCTCACTGCTGAGCCGGCTCAGCTCAGATGTGCCTCGAAGTGCGTCAGGCAGGCGACCCAACCCTCTTCGTGCCCCTCCCTCGCCTCATCGACTGGGAAGCCGGTGTGAACGACCACCACTTCCGTCCCACCGTCGACCGGATGGAACTCGACCGTCACGAGGGTCTCTCCCATCGCCTGCTCCTCTTCCCTCCAATCCCACGTGTAGACCAGCCGCCGAGGCTCGTCGACTTCCCGGTACGTCCCGAACGCGTTGTGCTCCTGGCCGTCCACGGACATGTGCATCGTGAACGCACCGCCGACACGGAGGTCCACGCTCGCCTCCTGGAGGCCGCCGGGCGCGGGGCACGACCACGCCTTCATCTGCTCGGGCTGGGTCCAGGCGTCCCACGCCTGTTGCGGGGTCGCCTTCACGACCCGCGTCAATCGCAGACCCGCCACACTCTCCACCGTCATCATTCCCCTCCTTGTTTGGGTTGGTCCTGCTGTGTCTCGACTTCCGATCCGTGGCTCTCGGCCGTCTCTTCGAGATAGGCGGCCAGGCCATCCAGCTGTTGGGTCCAGTAGGCCCGGTGACGGTCGATCCACGCGGTTGCGGCATCGAAGGCCGTCGGGTCGAACGAGCACCTGTGGATCCGACCATCCCGACGCCGTCTCACGAGTCCCGCCTCCTCCATCACTTTGAGGTGTTTGGAGACCGCCATGAGCGAAACGTCGAACGGTTCGGCGAGTTCGCTGACCGACGGTGCCCCTCCTCTGGCCAGTCGGCCGAGAATCGAGCGGCGGATCGGGTGGGCGAGGGCCGAGAAGGTTCGGTCCAGTTGATCGTCTGCGATGGTGACCATGAACTCACGGAAATAGTAAACCGATTGGTTTAGTATATGGGCGACCGAACTTCCGTCAAGGGGACCTCGGGACGTGGATCACAAGCTGTGGTGACGCGTCAGCCGGTGGATGAGAAAGCGCCCACCACCCGCTCGAACTCCTCTTCCATCGACGACATGAGGTCGGGGAGGGCCGCAGGGTCCAGCGACAAAGCGTCCCACATCCCGATCCATCGGGGTGGGACCATGCGTTCACCGCTGCGTCCGAGCTTGAGTGCGTTCGCGATCAGGTCGGCCAGGTGGATGGTGCACGTTTCGACCGGGTACGCCTTCGCTTCGGCCGGTCGGTGATGCAGGGCCACACTCTCGACGAGGCTCGCGGGCATGTTCCATCGCTCCATGAGCGCCCCTCCGATCGTCCCGTGGTCACACCCGGCCAACTCCATCTCCGCCTCGTAGAGCAGGCACTCGTGGTTCTTGGCGTGGCGAAGGACGATCCGGGCGTCGTTCGGCGCCTGGGTATAGAAGACGAGTCGCCCGACGTCGTGGAGCATACCCCCAACGAAGAACCTCTCGACGTTCGGCTCTCGACGCATGCCGGCGAGCATGCGGGCGCCGATCCCGACGGCCAGGCTGTGTCGCCAGAACTCGTCGAGGTTGATCAGGTCGGCCGGGACCTGGCGGAAGACGCTCGTCACGGACGTGGCGAGCGCGATGTCCCGAACATGGGTCGCCCCGATCATCGACACGGCCTGATGGACCGAATCCACCGGACGGTCGAACGCGAAGTATGCACTGTTCGCGAGTCGCAGCAGTCGGGCGGTGAGAGAGGTGTCCTGACCGATCACCGCCGCGACCTCGTGCGATCCCGATCGGGGGTGGTCGAGGACCTCGACCAAACGTTGATAGACGGCCGGCGGGGAACCCAGGTCCGGGGCTCGACGGATGAGCTCTTCCGGATCGATGAGCGCGAGCGTCGTCATGGGCGGGTCGGGAGTCGGGTCGTCGGGGCGCACCCCTCGTGTTCATCAAGAGAGGATCGGCCCGACTCCATGATCCCTGAAGCCACCAACCGGCACGACACCCGCGCACACCTAGTCGTCGTACGATTGATGTCGTAGAATGGTGCCGACCCGAAACGACTCGGGGGAAGGGTCCCGCTCGGGACCCGCTTCAGCGGAAGAAGAACGAGGAGACGACGGACAATGCTGAAGAAGGCAGGCGCCCTGGCGCTGATAGTCATGGTAGCGGCGGGCGCGGCGCGCACGTCTGACCTGTTCCACTTCGGGCTGGCGAAGTCGATGCCGGCCGCAGACGCCAGCGTGGCGTCCGTGGAAGCAGTCGAACTTTGGTTCACCCAGGTGCCCCAGGACGAGTCCGTCACCGTCCGTCTGATCGACGCGGGTGGTGATCTGGTCGAGACCGGCGGCCCGGAGCGGGATGCGGACGACGGCAAGCACATCACCGTCTCTGTGACGAATGCGCTATCTGCCGGCTCTTACACGGTGGCCTGGCGGGGCATCGGCGACGACGGACACGTCGTTCGAAACGAGTTCGGGTTCACGGTTTCGGCGAACTGACGACGGACGAAGCGTGAACAGGGAAGGGGTGGGGCGCCTTGGGGACGCCCCACCCCTTTTCACCAGTCCAGAGCCATCAGGGTTCTCAGGTCGTCCACCAGTTCGGCCGCGGTGAACCGGCCGTAGGGGTACAGAAAACGTCCCACGCCGTCCGGTGTGATCAGAAAGACGGAGGTCGGGTGTGGAATGAGGTAGGTGTCGTGCCCCATCCCTTCGTGCGTCTGCCGCTCCACCGGGGACGCGATATGTACGCGTAGGGGCTCCAAAGCCTCCTCGAGCTCCTGCCGTGACCCGACGAGCCCAACCGCTGTCGAGCCCAACGCATCGAGCCACTCCTGGACGCGCTCCGGCGTGTCCCGAGCGAAGTCGACACCGACGAAGACCGTTTCGACTTCGGCCTGCTCCTCCGCGGTGAGCATGGCCACGGCGTTCGTGACGACGGCCATGGAGATCGGACAGATGTCCGGGCAGTGCGTGTAGCCGAAGAAGAGAAGCCCGAAGCGTCCCTCCAGTTCGTCTCCGATCACGTACGGATCGCCGTTCGTATCCAGAAGGGGCACGGTCGGAAGGGTGACCGGGGCACCGGACTCGATGGCGGTCAGCGTTCGCGCGGCCTCGGCCAGCGCGCTCCGCTCGGAGCACGCCGAAGAGGCGACAGCGACAAACAAGGCGGCTAGGGGCCACCTGGCCCTCGTGCACAGCTGCTTCATATCCATCGTTCGAATAGGGTCGAGGCGCAGAGTCGAACTACTCGGAGCGCACCGCTTCGATGGCGTCGACCTTGGAGCCCTTCCAGGCCGGTACCAGGATCGCCAGGGTCGCAGTCCCGAGTAGCGTCAAAGCTACCATCAAGAGTGTGGCCGGGTCCGTTGCATCCAGACCGAAGAGCAGGCCCTCCAGCGCCCCTCCGAGCGCGACGGCGAGCACGCCACCGATGGCCAGGCCGATGCCGGTCATGGTCAACCCGCCGCGGAGCACCATGAGGACGACGTCCCGACGTTCGCCGCCGAGAGCGAGCCGGATCCCGATCTCGCGGCGCCGCTGACTCGTCGACAGGGCCACGACGCTGACGATGCCGGCGACCGCAGTGACGAAGGCGACGAGAGAGAACACGGTGAGGAGGAGTGCGATCGTCCGCGGCGAGGCGACCACCTCCGACTCGGCGTCGGACAGCGCCTGCACGAACGACACGGGCTGGTCGGGGTCGATGGCGTAGACGTCCTCGGTGACGGCACGCGCCAACTCCATCGGGTCACCGTCCGTGTCGATCAACACGCGACGGGCGAAGCCTCCGATGGGTCCGCTCTGAGCGTAGGGGAAGTAGACCTCCTCGTTGAGGTCCGCTTCGAAGCCGGTCTGACGAACGTCCCCGACGACCCCCACGACAGTGGCCCAACTCTGCCCACCGTCGGCAGATACGGAGACACCGATCGGATCGGTCGAGCCGAAGTGCCGGGTCGCGGCCGCCCGGCTCAGGACGGCCACGGGGGCCCCCCCCTCGTCGTCACTGCGCTGGAAATAACGTCCCCGCTCCAGGGGAATCTCGAGCGCCTCGAAGTACCCGTCCGAGACGAAACGCGCGTTGACCCGGGGCGGCACCGCGTCGAGGGTCCGGCCGTCGATGGTCAGGTTTCGCTGGGTCTGGAAGGTCGCCCCGCTCATCGGAAAGTCGCTTGCGACGGCGGCCGTCGTGACCCGCGGCTGCGCTCGAACCCGTTCGAGGAGGGAGCGATAGAAGTCCCGGCTGTCCGCCGACGTCGTGTAGGTGGCCCAGTCCAGGTCGATGGTGAGGGTCAGGACCCCGGAAGCGTCGTAACCGGGATCGACGCTCGTCAGCTTCTGGAAGGAGCGGACCATGAGCCCCGAACCGGCCAGGAGCAGAAACGCCACACTCACCTGGACGACGACGAGGGCCGACCGCACTCGAGAACGCCCGGAGCCGCTGCTCGACTTGGTGCCCCGCAACTCCCCCGTCACACCCCGCATTTGCAGGCTCGGAACGGCACCGACGACGAGGCCGGCCAGCACCGCGATGACCACCGTGAAGGCCAGGACGCCGCCGTCCACCGTGATCTCGTTGAAGCGAGGGGTCAGCGACTCGACCCACTGGGCAAGAAGGCCCACGGTGGCGAAGGCCATGATCGTCCCGACGATGGCGCCGGCCAGCGAGAGAGCCAGGCTCTCCCCGAGAAGTTGGCCGATGATGCGCCTCTGTCCGGCGCCGAGCGCGGTCTTGATGGCCAATTCGGACCGACGCTGGTTCACCCGTGCGAGCGTCATGTTGGCCACGTTCGCGCACGCGATCAGGAGCACGAGCCCGGACATGGCCATGAGGATCAGGAAGGTGTTGCGCGTGCCCTGGGTCAGCTCGTCCTTCAGGGGAACGAGCGATGCGCCGACCGACTCCACACCTGGATAGGCGTCGCCGAACTCACCGAAGAGATCGCGGGACACTCGTCCCAGGTCGGCCTCGGCCATCGCGACGTCCGCCCCCGGCGCGAGCCGGCCGACGGTCAGGAGAGACCGCGCCTGACGATTGAGGTGCCATCCATCCCCCACGCGGAAGGGGCACGCGTACCAGGGCATCCACACATCGTTCAGATTCGGGTACGTCGGCACCGGGGGCAACACGCCGACGATCAGATGCGGGCGATTGTTCATTTCGACCGATCGCCCGACCACATCGGGGTCACCGCCGAAGCGGGTCAGCCAGTAGTCGTAGCCGAGGACGAGCACCGGTTCGGCGCCGATATGGTCTTCCTCCGGCGAGAACGCTCGGCCGTGAATCGGCTGCACACCGATCGACTGGAAGAAGTCCCACGAGACCACACCGACCTGGACGCGCTCGGGGTCACGCCCCTGCTCGAGGAGGTTGAAGAACATGGTGTGGTACTCGAGCACCCGATCGAGGGCCTGAGCGCGCTCGCGGACGTCGACCACTTCGAGGGGGGACAGGTCGCCCGGTGAGACGTTCTCCCCGACCGCGCCCATCCGAACCCGAACGAGATCGCCGCCGCTGGCGTAGGGCAGGGGCTTGAGCAGGACACCGTTGATGATCGAGAAGATCGCGCTGTTGGCGCCGATACCCAGCCCCAGCGTCAGCACGACCACAGCGGCGAAGCCCGGGCTGCGTCGGAAGACGCGCATAGAGTCCCGAACCGTATTGCGAATGTTCATCTCCACCCCACCTCCTCGTCGTCATCCCGGAGGCCGTCCCATACGTGCCCCGGGTCCAGTACCACGTCTATCGGCCTGTCCCTGCGTGATCGAGTGAGGCTTGAAGAACCTCGCCTCCACCCGTCTCGAAGTCGGCGCTTATCGGATGCAACGCCGGGGCGCGGAACCATGCGAGGGCCACGACCATCAGGACCACCGCCAGGAGCACGATCGGAAGGACGCCCCGGTGCCTGGCCTCAATCATGGCTCACCTCCCTGTCGGAACCGGCGTGAACACCTGCGGCAGCCGCGACGCGCTCGAAGTCGCGGGGGAGGCGCATGTCGTGCTTCATGATTGCCACCGTGGGCGCTTCGACCGAACGGGCCGCGTGCAGCGTGGGGATCCAGAGCGCGACCAGGGCGGCCACCACGAGCAGCAGGTCGACGTCGACCCTCGGGCGGCGTCGGTTTCGATCGAGCGCCGCCAGTCGCTGCATGCGGCGGAGAAGTGGACGACCGTTGGCCGCCATCGCCAGGTCGGGCGCGGCGCGACCGCGCAGTCCCTCGAGGGTGGCCAGTGCTCTCAGGTAGACGCCGACTCCGCCATCGATCGATCGGTGCGCCAGGTCGTCCGAGCAGAACTCTCGTTCCTCGCGGATGCGCTGACCGAGCCACCAGGTGACCGGATGGAAGTAGAAGACTGCCTCGACCGCCGACTGAAGGAGGTTGACCGCGTAGTCACCGCGTCGGATGTGCGCGAGCTCGTGCGCCAGCACTGCTTCGGCTTCGGCGTCGTCGAGTCGGTCGTGCGCCTCGACCGACAGCAGGATCGTCGGCTTCCACCACCCGATGAGCATGGGTGAGTCGACGTGCGAGCTGACCGCGAGGGACACTGGGTGCCACACGTCCAGGCGGGTGCGAAGGTCCGCCATGAGTCGCTCCCAGCGCTGGTCGACCGGTGTCGTCGCTCGCGTGGCCAGCCGTTGCAGTGCGAAGTGCGCGCGCCCCAGCGAGAGGAGACGACCGCACGCGACGAGGAGCCAGAGGGCGGCCAGGAGTGCGAGGAGGGACCCCAGCCCGTACGCCGTGGAGCCCGAGAGCCACGGGGACAGGTCGTGGTCGTGGCGGACCTCGACCTCTCGCGAGAGCGCTTCGGGCGTCCACCCGCCCGGTAGATCGCCGACCGGCTCGGGTGCTCCCTGCGCCATCAACTTCGACGCGTACGACTCGACGAGCTCCGTGTGCCCAGCGTAGGCCGAGCGGATCGATGTGAAGGACTGCGCGAAGACACCGGTCAGCAGAACGATGGCTCCGCAGCAGAGTGCGTAGCGCGCCCACGCGGATCGATCGCGGAGGGCTGCGAGGAGCAGCCAGAGGAGGCCCCCGAGGCCGCCCCCTACCACGAGCGAGTAGACGAGACCCCAGCCCGCTGAGTGGAGGACGGTGAGCAACCAGCGCGAGGCGTCGATCATCGGCCCCGTCATCCCTCGCCGTCCAGGCTGTCGAGGAGGTCACGGATCTCCTCGAGTTCGGCCTTCGATGCCTGTTGGCTGGACAGGGCGCGCATCACGAGCTTGGCCGCCGATCCTTCGAAGACGCGGTCGGCCAACTCCTCGAGCATGCCGTTGGTCGCCCACTCCCGTGCCACGGTGGTCTCGTACACGTGGCTGCGCGCGGACTCGTCCCGCGAAACCAGCCCCTTCTCGTGAAGGTTCTGAAGGATCTTGAGCACCGTGGTGTACCGGACCGTCCATCCGTCGCGCACGATGTCGTGCACCTGGCGAACGGTCTGTGGGCCACGGCGCCAAAGAACGTCCAGAATCCTGAACTCGGCGTCGGTAGGTAGGGTCAGATCGTCGTTCATCGTGTCTCCAACCGGCGTGCGGCTCCGGGCGAACCGTCGGCAAATTGACAAACGGGAGGCTTGAAGGGATCATTCTACGATGAACGTCGTACTATGGAAAGGTGGGAAGCAGAGGGTGCTCCGCTCGGCACTCGGCCTGCTCCTGGTCAGCGTGTGGTTGGGCGGGCTGGCTCGACCCGGATACGCCCAGACGACGACCGAGCTTCTCGAGTCGACTCCGCAGGGGACCTCGGTCCACCCGGAGGCTCGCGAGGCGATCGGTCGGCTTCGCTCTCCGTACTGCCCGGGGCTGATGCTCGAAGTGTGCGGCTCCTCCGGAGGAGCGATGCTGCGGGATTCGATCCAGGCGCTCGCCGAGGGCGGGATGTCCGCCGACGCCATCGTCGAAGCGGTGATTGCCGAGTACGGTGAGGAGTGGAGGGCGGAACCCCTGACATCGGGCACCGGACTCTGGGCGTGGCTGCTCCCACCTCTCTTCCTGGGAGCGGGTATGGCCATGGTGTGGGCGACGCTGAAGGCCCGCCGCCGCCGTTCGTCGGGGGGCGTGGGGGACCGAGAGCCGCCGACCGAGGCCGATCTCGATCGGCTGAGTGCGGCGATGGCCCGCCTCGAGGAGACCGAGCGCCCGGACTGGTAGGGCCAGCGCTCGCGGCTCGAGACCGAACGGCGCACCTTATGGTCAACGTCGCCACGCCGGGTCCGAGACATGACATCCGCACTCCTGATCCTCCTTCTCCAACTGCCTGGCCAGGGAGACGTCCAGGTCGAGTTGTCGATCCGGGACGCCACGAGCGGGGCACCGATCCCCTATGTGGACGTCACTGTAGCGGTTTCTGAAGACACCTCTCGTGCCCGGCCACGAGTCGCCGACCAGAACGGTGCGACCCGTTTCGTGGCGCCGGTCGGTGCCACGGTTCAGCTCGGTGTCACGGCTCTCGGGTACGAACCGTGGACCCTGACGATGGTCGTCGACGGGCCGGTGGCACCGGTCACCGTCTGGATGTCACCACGCCCGATCGAGCTCGAGGGGCTCTCGGCCACGGCCGAACGCACCGACCGTGCACTCACGCGCTTCGGCTTCTACGCCCGGGAGCGGCGTGGCGCGGGGACGTTCCTCGGCCCGGACGTCTTCGAAGCGCTGAACGCCACGAGAGCCACCGATGTGCTCCGTCGTGACCTCAGTGTCCGCATGTTCCGCGGCGAGCCGGTCTTCAACCGTGGCGAGACCGGGTTCAGCAGCACATGCCTGCCGCGCCTGGTGGTGGACGGGGTCGTCGTGCGCGAAGCGTCCCGCAGTGCACTCGATCCTCTTCCGAGGTTCGATGACCTGGCTCCCGTCCGGGACATCGCGGCCATCGAGAGTTATCCGACGGGTATCGGCGCTCCACCCGAGTACGCAGGTGGTGGTTTGGCGTGCGGCGTGATCCTGGTCTGGACCAAGCGCTGACCTGCCGACGGCGGGGCTACGCGTTGCGCCAGTCCAGGCCGACGAGTTCCCGCACGTCGCGCATGGTTTCCGTGGCACGAGCACGCGCCTTCTCGGCCCCGGCAGCCATGACGTCCCGCACCACTTCAGGGTTCGCCATCAACTCCTTCCGGCGCTCCCGGGCTTCGCCGAAGTAGCCTTCGAGCAGCTCGATCAGGGTCTCCTTGGCACGCTTGAAGCCGAAGCCTCCCTTCAGGTACGACTCGCGGATCGACGCCACCGTCTCGTCGTCGCCGACGAGGCTGATCAGTCCGAACACGTGGTCGTTGTCCGGATCCATCGGCTCGGCCAGCGGCGTCGACGCCGTGGGAATCGACATGACCTTCTTCCGAAGGACCTCGGGCTCCTCGAAGATCGCGATCGTGTTGTCGTAGCTCTTGCTCATCTTCTGACCGTCGAGACCCGGGACCACGGCCACGTCCTCCAGGATCCAGCCCCGGGGGGGGACGAAGTAGGGCTCGTCCGCCGAATACCGATGGTTGAAGCGATTCGCGATGCGGGTCGCGATCTCGATGTTCTGGGACTGATCCTTCCCGACCGGGACCACCGACCCCCGGTAGATGAGAATGTCGGCCGCCTGGAGGATCGGGTAGTTGAGGAGGCCTGCGTTCGGCGTCTGGCCGCGCTGCTTGGCATCCTTGTACGAGACCCCGCGCTCCAGGTCACCGGCGGCCAGGCAGTTCGAGAAGATCCACGCCAGCTCCGTGACCTCCGGGACGTCGCTCTGCACGAAGAGCGAGGCTTTATCGGGGTCGAGCCCGAGAGCGAGGAAGTCCACGGCGATCCGGAACGTGTTGGCGCGAAGCTCCGCCGGGGGCGGAGTCATCGTCAACGCGTGGTAGTCGACGATGAAGTAGAAGGCCTCACCCGCGTCCTGAAGCTCGATGTACTGCCGGATGGCGCCGAAGTAATTCCCGTAGTGGAGAATCCCCGTCGGCTTCACGCCGGACGAGATGATGTCGGTCGACTTCAACGGCTGTGGATCGGACACGTGTACAGGCTCCGTGGGTGGTTCGGGTCGCCGGTTAGTCTAACCGCGGATCCGCGCGAAGCGGAGTCGCCGGTGGCGGTGCGGTCGAGTCACGCCCCGGCCGTCACGATGTGAGCGGCGGCGGGCATCCGAACCCGTCTCTCGACTTCGTACGGTCGCAACCGGTCGACGAGGTCATCGCGTACCGCGTTGGCCACCCGAGGGGGGAGGTCGTCGAGATGTGCCCCAACGGAGAAGGACCGGATCGCGAAGTCCGCGGCCTCTTCCGCCGGGAGCCCTCCACCGAGGTCGACCCGACCCAGCCAGGGGGCCGAGGTGGGAGCGCGGAAGCCCGCACTGCGGAGTACGCCGAGGAGGAGCTCGACGTCCGCGTACCGGAACGGTCCCGGGGTGTCGTGCTCCCTGACGGGAAGCTCGACGACACGACCGATAGCGTCCCGAATCTCGGTCATCCACGGATTGGCGGACGGCTCTCCCCAGACGGCCACCGCCAACCGTCCTTCGGGCGCGAGCCAACCGCGCAGGTTCGAGAAGGCGGCAAGCGGCTCGTGAAAGAACATCGTTCCGAAGCGACTGACGATGCGGTCGTACGTCTGCAACGGCGCCGCTTCGCCGACGTCCGCGAGCGAGAAGTCGACGGACAGCCCGACGGCGTCACAACGAGCCTGCGCGTAGCCGACGAGATCGGGTGAGATGTCGAACCCGTGCACGACACTCCGGGGGGGCAGGCTACGGGCCAGCGCCATCGACGTGCCGCCACCCCCGCATCCGACATCGGCGACCCGTACGGGGCCGCTCGCGTCCAGGGCCGAGAAGAGTGCCGGGTCGACGGCGTCCAACATCGCTTCGAGCCGGGTGACGTGAAGAAGCCACCGGGCCCCCCGGTCGGCTGACCAGTCTCGTGATGTCGGCGCTTCGGTCATCGGTGCTTAGCTCTTCGTTGCTTCGCCCTTGGGGACTTCGGTCGCGGGGACTCGCGTACCCAAACTACCGCGCCGACGGTCGTTCCGTTCGTCGACGACTTGCGGCCCGGGCCCTGGAACTCCCTTCTTCGGGCCGATCAGTCTTCGACCTCCCCCTCGACCCAAAAGCCCTCCGTGCCACGACTCCCCTATCTCGCTGGACTCGGCCTGTTGCTGCTCGCCTCACCGCACGCCATGGCCCAGGACACTCCGGGTGACGACTCCCCGCCTGCGCCCGCGATCGAACTCGTTGTCGGGCAGAACTACCGGGTATACCGCGCCGACGGCACGCCGTCGACCCTGAACGAGATCGTCGAGCGGTCCCTGGGTGAGGACGTGCTCCTCGTCGGAGAGGAACACGGTGATCTCGTCGGTCACCGGATCGAGGACGTGTTGTTTCGCGCGCTCGCCGACACCCTCTCGAGCTCGGGGCGCCCACTGGTTCTCTCCCTGGAGATGTTCGAACGCGATGTCCAGTTCGTCGTCGACGAATACCTGGCCGGTCTGATCACCGAGAATCACTTCCTGGACAGCTCCCGTCCGTGGACGGACTACGACGTCCGATACCGGGCCCTGGTCGAAACGGCGCTCGGTGCCGACTTGCCGGTCGTGGCCGCCAATGCCCCGCGACGTTACGTGAACCGCGTCACCCGGTCGGGAGCCGGGTCACTCCAGGACCTCCCGCCCACGGCGAAGGCGTTCCTTCCTCCGCTTCCGTATCCGCTCGCGTCCAGGCGGTATCGTGCGCAGTGGGACTCGTTGATGGTCGAGTTCGGCGGGGGCGGGGGCACGCACGACGAGGAGGCCGGCGAGCGCACGCTTCAGGCGCAGGCGTTGTGGGACGCGTCGATGGGCCACTCGATCACCGAGGCGCTGGTGGAGCACCTGGGTGCCCTCGTCGTGCACTACGCGGGGTCCTTCCACGTAGAGCGTGGCACGGGGATACCGGAAAGGATCGCCGACTACCGGCCCGGGTCGCGCGTGACCGCCGTCGTGATGCGTGCGGTGGAGGACGTGGAGGGGTGGCGTGCGGACGAACACGAGGGGCTGGGAGACTTCGTGATCCTCACCCTGCAGGCCGATACCGAGGCCGCCGGTGGGGGCGATGGTGGGGCAGGGTAGGCCCGCTACACCTCGCTGCTGACTTCGACGAGCGTCGTCTCGGCCCGACCGCCGCGACGCTCTCGCGCCTGCTTGGCTTCGTCGCCTCGTTCGGCCGATATCCTGTCGATGTATGCCGCGTCGATGTCACCTGTGACGTACTGCCCGTCGAACACCGAACAGTCGAACTGTCGGATCGACGGATTGTCGATCTGTGAGCAGGCGATCAGATCGTCCAGATCCTGATAGACGAGCCAGTCGGCGTGGATGTGCTCCTGGACTTCCTCTTCGGTCCGTCCGTGGGCCACGAGCTCCTCGGGTGCCGGCATGTCGATGCCGTACACGTTCGGAAAGCGGACCGGCGGAGCGGCCGAGCAGAAGTAGACTTTTCGCGCACCCGCGTCCCGGGCCATCTGGATGATCTGCGAAGACGTCGTGCCGCGAACGATCGAGTCGTCCACGAGGCAGACGACGCGGTCTTTGAACTCCGACTCGACCGGATTGAGCTTCTGTCGGACACTTTTTCGGCGCTGCGCCTGACCGGGCATGATGAAGGTCCGCCCGATGTAGCGGTTCTTGATGAAGCCTTCCCGGAGATGAACTCCGAGTGAGGTGGCCAGGGCGATGGCCGCGGTTCGCCCCGAGTCGGGGATCGGGATGACCGCATCGATGTCGTGATCGGGCCGGAGCCGCTGGATCTTCCGGGCCAGAGCCTCCCCCATCCGTAGTCGAGCGCGGTACACGGACACCCCGTCGGTCACCGAGTCGGGACGGGCCAGGTACACGTGCTCGAAGATGCAGGGGCGCAGCTGCGGGTCGGTGGCACACTGGCGGGTGTGGCAACGGCCCTCGGTGTCGATGAACACGGCCTCACCGGGTGCGACGTCCCGCTCGACATCGAAGCCCTGGGCCACCAGAGCCACCGACTCCGAGGCGATCATCCAGTCGGGTTGCCCTTCGGTCCGGTCGTCTTTGCCGAAGCAGAGGGGGCGGATGCCGTTCGGGTCACGAAATCCCACGACGCCGTGTCCGGCAATCATGGCGACGACGGCGTAGGCTCCTCGGCAGCGTCGGTGCACGGCGGCCACGGCCTCGAAGATGTCGTCCGGGGACAACCCCTTCCGTTGGTGCAACACCTCGTCCAACTCGTGGGCGAAGACGTTGAGCAGCACTTCGCTGTCGCTCGTCGTGTTGATGTGACGACGATCCGACCGGAACAGCTCTTCCTCGAGTCGATCGGCGTTGGTGAGGTTGCCGTTGTGTGCCAGGGCGATGCCGAAGGGCGAGTTCACGAAGAACGGCTGAGCCTCGGCCGACGTCGAGCAGCCGGCGGTGGGGTACCGCACATGGCCGATCCCCATCCGGCCGGATAGGCGCTCCATGTGGTCCTGGCGGAAGACGTCGCTGACGAGGCCGTTCGACTTCCGGAGGAAGACCTTGCCGTCGTCGCACGTCATGATGCCGGCCGCGTCCTGGCCGCGGTGCTGCAGGACGATGAGCGCGTCGTAGAGACGCTGATTGACGTCCTCGCGGGCGACCAGACCGACGATACCGCACATGGGCAGACTCAGCGCTGGAGAGTACAGAGCAGGCGCCGGGGCGCTATTCCGGGGCCTCGCGAATCACCAATCTAACCCCGATGCTCGACGCACACAGACATGGATGAACGGCGCCCGGGTGGCGTCTGGACGACGGGTGGGGCTGGACGACAGGGTGTCCGGCGCCAGAGCTTCCGGGCCCGCCTTCGAATGCGTTCCGACCGGATGACCTGCCCGTGCTGAAAGCCGAGAGAGTCGACTTCATCCTGAAACGACTACAGGAGCTCTACCCGGAGCCTCCGATTCCCTTGGATCACAAGGACCCCTACACGCTCCTCGTGGCGGTCCTACTCAGTGCGCAGTGCACCGACGAACGGGTCAACCAGGTGACGCCCACCCTGTTCGCGAGGGCCGATTCGCCGGAGCCGATGGCCGAAGTGCCTGTGGAAGAGATCCGCGAGATCATCCGCCCGTGTGGGCTGTCGCCGCAGAAGTCGAAGGCCATCGCCACGCTGTCCCGCATGCTGGTCGAGGAGCACGGCGGGGAGGTGCCGGCGGATATGGATGCGCTCGAGCGACTTCCCGGTGTCGGACACAAGACGGCCAGCGTCGTCATGGCGCAGGCCTTCGGGGTGCCGTCCTTTCCGGTCGACACCCACATCCATCGACTCGCGCAGCGATGGGGGCTCACCTCCGGGAAGAACGTGGTCCAGACCGAGCGTGATCTGAAGCGACTCTTCCCGAAGGAATCGTGGAACCGGCTTCACCTCCAGATCATCTATTACGGGCGGGAGCACTGCACGGCGCGCGGGTGTGACGGCCGCGTTTGTGAGATTTGTCGGACGTGCTACCCGGATCGAAAACACCCCAAGAAGACGCGCAAGGCGTGATGTGACGCCGTGATCGATCGGTCTTACCGCCTCTCTCGGCGAGGTCACTCGTGAGCGACACCACACAG
>JAUIKL010000282.1 GCA_030430625.1 Gemmatimonadota bacterium | reverse complement strand
GGCGCGCCTTCATGGGTTGTTCGGACGCCGCGATCCACGTCCCCGTGCGCTCGCCCCTGAGGACGGCCGCCAGATTCGTCGTGTCGGTTCCCAGGGTGATCGTGGTCGGGATACCGTACCGCCCCGCACGCTCGGCGGCTTCGAGCTTCGTCTCCATACCACCCGACGAGACCCCGCACTTCCGTGCGTAGCACATCGACCGGAGTTCGGCCGCGCTGTTGGCGAAGGGAATGATCGAGGCGGTCGGGTCGGACGAGGGCGGAGCGTCGTAGACGCCCGGCACGTTGGTAAAGAGGGCGAGGACGTCGGCCCCCACCAGGGCGGCGGTGACGGCCGCCAGGTTGTCGTTGTCCCCGACCACGTTCTCGTCGACGGTGACTGCGTCGTTCTCGTTCACGATCGGCACCACGCCCGCGCGCAGGAGGGAGCGAAGCGTGCCGGACGCCGCAACGTACCGACGTCGATCGGTGAGCGAGTCGTTGGTCAGAAGCACCTGGCCGACCTGCCGACCGACCGAGAGGAAGGCCTCGGTCCAGATCGACATCAATCGGCCCTGCCCGACCGCCGCGGCAGCTTGCCGTTCTGCGAGGCGACTCGGCTTCTCGTCCCGACCGAGAACGGCCAGTCCGGCTGCCACCGCACCGCTCGAAACGATGACGACGTCCCGGTCGGTCGCGGCCACCTCTCGGGCGATCGCGGTGATATGTTCACGTGCCAAGACGGAGCCGTCTCCCACGAGGAGCCGACTGCCGAACTTGATGACCGCCGGCCCGTCGCGTTCGGGAGACCGCGCGCGTTGCGCCACGGCTGTATCGGATACCGCAGTGTGATTAATCATACACGGTGAATGCATAATCACTCTGGGCCCGGATGCCAAGACCAAAGGCACTCGCGCCGCACCCTTCGAAGAGTGCACATTCGCGTCGACGATCCTCTCCACCACCGCCCTCCCCTTGTCTCTCCCTCTCGTAGTGCTCGCCGCGGGGCTCTCCACGCGGTACGGTCGCCTGAAGCAGCTCGACCCTCTCGGCCCCGGAGGAGAGGCGATCATGGACTTCAACGTCCTGGACGCAGCCCGAGCGGGCTTCACCAGCGTGACATACGTCGTCCGCCCCGAGATCAAGGACGCGGTCGAGGAGCACGTTCAGCGGGTGTTGGGAGGAACGTTCGATACCCGGTTCACGATCCAGGAGCTCGACCGCCTCCCGGAGGGCTTCACCGCGCCACCCGACCGGGTCCGGCCTTGGGGCACGGCCCATGCAGTGCTGTGCGCCGCCCACGAGATCGAGGGCCCGTTCGCAGTCTGCAACGCGGACGACCTGTACGGCCCCGGGGCGTTCAAACTGCTCTACGACCAGCTGACCAGGGGCGACGCCACCACACATGCCGCTCTGGTCGGGTACTCGCTGGAACGGACGCTCTCGGGAGCGGGCGGTGTCGCCCGGGGGGTCTGCGTTCTCGACGAGGGAGACCTCCTCAAGCGAGTGACCGAGGTCAAGAACATCCAGCTCCGGGACGGTTGGATCACCGGGACCACGACCGACGGATCTCCGGTCGAGCTCACCGGGAGTGAGATGGTTTCCATGAATCTGTGGGGCTTCACCCGACCGGTCCTCCAGCTCATGCGGAGACAGTTCATCCGCTTCCTCGACTACTGGGCCGCGGACACCCAGGAGGAGTGTTTCCTCTCCACGATGGTGAACGACCAGATCGAACTCCGGGCCACGCGCGTGCGCGTGCTGCACGCGCCGGACAACTGGTTCGGCATCACGCACGCAGCCGACCGCAGTCGCTCCGAGGCGATTCTACTCGAGCGCGTCGCGGCCGGCGTGTACCCCCGACGCCTCGCGGACGCCCTGGCCCGACTGGGCTGAGCACCATGCAACTGACGCCGCTCGACTGGATCGTCTTCGCGTCCTACGGGGTCGTGGCGGTCTCGGTCGGGCTGTACTTCGCTCGGAGAGCGGGTTCGGCCAGTCGGGAGTTTTTCCTCGGGGGTCGGTCGATGCCGTGGTGGTTGCTCGGCACATCGATGGTGGCCACCACCTTCTCGACCGACACTCCGAACCTGGTCACCGATCTCGTCCGCAGTTCGGGTGTCAGTCAGAACTGGCTCTGGTGGGCGTTCCTCGTCACCGGGATGTGCACCGTCTTCTTCTACGCGAAGCTGTGGCGGCGCTCCGGCGTCCTGACCGACATCGGCTTCTACGAATTGCGCTACTCGGGCCGCCCGGCTGCTTTCCTACGCGGCTTTCGGGCCCTCTACCTCGGCGTGTTCTTCAACACGATGATCATGGCCTCGGTCACGCTGGCCGCGATCAAGATCGGGGGTGTGCTGCTGGGGCTGAACAAGTACGAGGTCGTCCTGGTGGCAGCGCCGATCACCGCCCTGTACTCCGCCGTCGGCGGCCTGTGGGGCGTCGTGGTCACGGATCTACTCCTCTTCGTGATCGCGATGGTCGGCTCGATCGCCGCGGCCTACTTCGCGCTGGCCCAACCCGAGGTCGGAGGGCTGGCCGGTCTCTTCAGCCACCCGGCCGTGGCCGGTAAGCTCTCCTTCCTCCCCGACTTCTCCGACTGGAACACGGCCATGGCCGTGTTCATCGTCCCGATCGCCGTGCAATGGTGGGCCACCTGGTATCCCGGCTCGGAGCCAGGCGGTGGCGGCTACGTGGCCCAGCGGATGCTCGCCGCCAAGGACGAGCAGCACGCCATGAAGGCCACGCTCTGGTTCAACATCGCCCACTACGCGCTTCGCCCCTGGCCGTGGATCATCGTGGGGCTGGCTTCACTGATCGTCTATCCGACCCTCGACTCGATCCAGGCCGCCTTCCCGAACGTCGACCCCAGCATCGTGGCCAACGACCTCGGCTACCCGGCCATGCTGGTCTTCCTCCCGGCGGGGCTCCTGGGCCTCGTCGTCGCTTCCCTGGCAGCGGCGTACATGTC
>JAUIKL010000043.1 GCA_030430625.1 Gemmatimonadota bacterium | reverse complement strand
GAGATTCCACCATGCCGTGGTCTATCAAGTCACGCCACAGCTTCTGTGGGTCGTCGCGGTGGAGCACCATCGCCAACGCCCGGAATCGTGGAAGGAGAGACTCTAGGAACGGGAGCATCTGGTAACGTCTGACCCCCGAGTCGTTGGTGGCCGCCTTCATTGGGCTCGTCGCTCTTCGCGTGACGCCTGACTCAAGCTCTCGCCTCCGATACGTTCGGCGAGTTGGGCGCTGAGCCGGTCTAGGTCCGGCCCGACAACTTCCGACCTGTACTCGAGTTCGAGGTCCTCTTCCGGCGCGCAAGTCTCCGCGAGGCGGTACGATGGTCGCTCGCCGGCCATCCCATCGGCGGATAGACTGAAGGCGGACCAACAGTTCTGCCGCTACGCGGACGATCCGGTGAGCGCAGACACGAACAGTACTTGGTTCGGTATAGGATCGAGCCGGGCAGCTAGCTCCAGCCTGCGGCAATTGCCCGCCGGTCATTCGCCGGTCGTGTCTGTGGCGGATAGACTGAAGAAGGCCGACAACGTGACGTACGGGGGGCAACAACTCCGCTGTGAGACGCGCGCGCATCCTTCTCTTCCTGTTCGGCGTCACCGCCTGCGACAGCACGTCCAATCGGGCGATGACCGTTACCGAGACCGACGGCGTTCGAACAGCGATCAACGCCGACTCGCCACGTTTGTTTGCGTCCGTGGTCGAGCCGGCCGAGTTCAGCATTGGAGGACCTGACGAGTCGGGACCCGCGCTGTTCTTCCAGATCGATCGCCTCCTGGTCGACGCAACGGGTCGGGTATGGGTGGCCGACGGTCGCTCCGGCGAGCTGCGGATCTTCCACGCGGATGGATCGCACTGGAAGACACTGGGAGGGAGTGGGGACGGTCCGGGTGAGTTCCGCCGGATCCGCCTCCTCGGATTTTTCCGCGGCGACTCCATCGCGGTGGGAGACCGCGGACTTTCTCGCGTCACCCTCTTCACGCCCGAGGGTGAAATGGCTGGGGTCCGGTCCCTGGGCTCGGTCACCGACCCGACGGCCACAGCGCATCGGGTCTTCGAAGACGGAGCCGTGCTGGCCCAGGTTCCTCGGCTCCTATCGGCGGCTTCCCTCAGCCCTGGCCAGATCCTCGGCGATACCGCCCGCTTCGTCCGAATCGAACCCGACGGGACCCGAACGCCACTCGCAGAGATACCTGGCCCACGTTGGCTCTGGACCGGTCGGTCCCAGGTGTCGATCCCCTTTACTGCCAGTCCGGCGATCGCTGTTTCGGGCAACGCACTTCATGCTTCCTTCGGTCCTTCGTTCCGAGTCTTCGTCTTCGGGTCTGATGGACTCGCGGAGGCCTATGAATTGGACCGGTCGCCCGAACGGGTGACGGAAGCCGATGTCGCCTCGCGACGCGCGATGCTCGAGGAGCTCGCGCAAGGACAGCAGAGGTCGGACTACCTCGACGCGTTGACCCACGAGGCCCTGCCCTCCGTACTTCCGGGCTACGTCCAACTCGTCGTCGACGACGAAGCCAACATCTGGGCCCAGCGTTTCTCCCCAGAGACCTCATGGGACGTCTTCAGCCCGGAGAGAGCCTTCCTCGGTCATGTGGCCGTGCCGGACAACTTCCAAGTATGGGATGTCGCCAACGGGCGAGTCGCCGGCGTCTATCGGGACGAGCTCGGCGTGGAGTACGTGCGTGTGTACCGACTCCGAGGTGGAGGGTCCCCATGACGATCGATCAGCTCGAGGCCGAGACCCTCTCGTAGCAGCCCGCTGTCCTGTCCGGCCCGCTCCACATGTTACCCGCGCTTGCGCTCGACTCCGCATCGTGAGTCATTGTCCGCCATGCGCGATCAAGACGGCCAGGCGGGTCGTAATCAGATTCGAGGAGCCGCATCTCGTGCGATGAGCGGGCTGGGAATCGGCCTGCTAGGAGCCAGTCTGCTCGTGGCTGTAGGCTTCGCCCGGGCTCTCGTAGGACTGGTTAGGGGATCGTCGGTTGCCGTCGGACCCGAGGATCTGGCTTTGGTCATCTGGTACGTCGCCGGCGGTGGTGCGGCCGGTTTGATCGCCGGACTGCTGTTCCCAGTCGCACGCTCGAAGCCCGGCGCGATTCTAGTCGGAGCGGTGGCCCTTCAGCCTCTCCTCCTCGCAATCCTCTTCGTCGAGGGATACGACTGGCTTACTTGGGTGATTATGACCGCCGTCTTTGGGCCTGTCGTCGGTATCGCCTGGGTCCACCGCTGGCATCGGGATCCTTAGCGGCCGATGCCGTTCCGGAAGGCACCCAGCCCGCAGACAGCCTACCCGCGCTTGCGCTCGACTCCGTGCCGTGAACCATTGTCCGTTCGCGGACACGTGCTCTTTGACGCAGGGGTGGGTGGAAGATGATCGGAAGACCACAGACGAGCGCGGTGCTGATCGCTCTCGCCTCGCTCGGGTGCCTCGCGTGCGGAGGTGACACCGACCCCGCCATGTCCGCGACCGTCACTGATAGCGCGGGCGTCCGACTGGTCGATCATCCGGCTGGGGTCGGCCCGGCGTTCTCCATCGGCAGCGCGCCTACGCTTACGCTCGAACTGGACCCCTCCGACGTGCCGCTGTTTCAAGTCGTGGGGGGATACATCGGTGCCTCCGACTATGTGGTCGCAGATGCGGGCAACTATCGGTTGGTCCGGTGGTCGCACACGGGTGAGCTCCTGTCCACTTCCGGAAGTCAGGGCAGTGGACCGGGCGAGTTCCAGAACATCATGTGGCTGCAGCCGACCGAGGGCGGGTCGGCCACGTACGACGCGCGATCCCGTCGGATCTCCTGGTTCGACCGCGACCTGAGGTACCGGAGTTCGATCCCGTTCGACGTCGAGCGACCCGATCCTCCAACGGATGATGCGATCGTTGCCTCCGGTGCCGCGCTCGGCGTGGTGAGTGGCTCCCGCGTTGTCGGATATCCACTCTCCTATGCCGATCCTGTCGGCGCCGAGGGGCCTCTTCCTCTCTCGGCTGATCTCGCAGTCCTCGACTCGACCTCCGCGCCGCTCCGGTCATTGGGCAAGTTCATGCTCATGGAGTGGTACGAGGACCCCGACCGCGAGGGCTTTCCCATCGTGAACCGAATGGAGACGCCTCGCGTTCATTGGTCTGGGCACGGCGACGTCTTGGCGATTGCGGATGCGATCGGGCACCGCGTCGACATCATCGAGGGAGGGGAAAGGAAGACGGTGATCCGGGAAGCCGGGGCGCGACTCCCGTTCGCCCCCGACTCGATTCCCGATCAGTTCGAGCTCGCAGTGGACTCGCTGCAAGCGTACAGGGATGTACGGGTCGACGGCCTGGGTCGCGTCTGGGTGCAGTCGGCGACCCCCCCGGAGTCGGGCGGCGTCCGATGGCGAGTGTTTGCCACCGATGGCACCCGAATCGGAGACCTGACCCTTCCCGCCGACGCCACCGTTCTCGACGCCGCGGAGAGCACGGTGCTTCTGCTCCGACGAAGCGAGTTGGATGAGGAGTCGGCAGAGGTCTGGGAACTCATCGATCCGTCTTGAGGCCGCGCGTGGGGCCACCCCCAATGAGTGATCCTCGGGGCGTCGAAACGGCCGACAGACATGGTGGAGCGGCGAGCCCCGGTGAGCGCGGGAGGAAACTGCTCCTGACCGCGGCGTTCAGTATAGTCGTGGGTGTCGGCCTTCTCGCACTCTCCCGCGTCGGGCCAACGGGTAGCCACGGCGGGGTGTTTATAGCGATCTGGGCGCTCCCGTTCCTCGCCTTCGGCGCCATATGCGCAGTGTTCGGCTTCGCCCTTCGACGAGCCTGGTCTCCACACGTCACCGCATTGTGGCTCGTGGCCTTCACCACCCTCTTGGCGTGGTGGTTCCAGTGGTACGGGGTCACGCTCCTCCGTTAGCGCCCGACCGACGCATCACCTGCCGGACATCACCCTCCATCCTCGACGTAGGTAGAAGGCGAGCTGTGCCGTACTGCGTCTTAGGTACGGCACACCCTTCCGCATTGGGAGTGAGTCACATGACCGTTTCCACCAGCGGTCCGGCGTCTGCCGCTCTGCGCCTCCCCCTCGCCCTGATGGTGCTCGGCGCTGTCGTCGGATGCGATGCCACGCGAGACGGGCCCAACGGGGCCTCGACTCTGAGTGTATCTGCCCTTCCTCCGCTCGGCGCGGAGTTCGGCCGAGTCGCGGGGCTCGAGGTCGGGGAGGACGGCGCGGTGTACGTGCTCGACGCGCTGAACACGAACGTGACAGCGTTCGCCCCGGACGGGACGGTGCTGTGGACTTTCGGAGGGCGCGGCCAGGGGCCCGGTGAGTTCGAACAGCCGGCTGCCTTGTTTACGGGACCCGGCGACAACCTGTGGATCGTCGACACCCGTACGGGCCGACTCACCGAAATCGACCGATCGGGCGTGCTCCGAGGAAGCTACCGGGGCGCAGGCCCGCCCCTCGTCGAGCCGGTGGCGATCGGCTTTTCCCCGGACGGGCTGATCCGCGCTGTCGGGCTCGACTTCTCGGTCTCGCTCGAGGAGCCGGGAGCGGTCCTCGTCGAGTACGAGGTATCCGGAGAGACGATGAGCCCGGTAGGTCACATGCCGCTCCCGTTCGTCGACTGGCCGCAGGTGTACACGTACCGCGGTGCGGACGTGACGTTCATGATGCCGGTTCCCTTCGACGGCCGGCCTCTCTTCGGCGTCGATCGGTCCGGACGTGCGCACTACGCCGAGACGGACGCCTCGACGATTCAGCGCCTTTCTGCTGATGGCGCAACCGCACTCTCTTTCGGACGCGAGCTCGAGTCCGTCCCGCTCGGAGCGGATGGGCGGGCAGCGGAACTCGATCGGAGCGAGGACGTCGAGGAGCTTCTTCGGGTGGCGGGCCCGGCAGCGGTCGAGGAAATGGCCAGCTTGATCCCCGACGACGGGCCGCTGCTCGAGGGGCTGTTCTTCGACGACCAGGGGAACGTCTGGGCACTGCGTCCGCAGCCGCGGAGTGGGGAGGCGTCCTTGCGTCCCGTCGACATATACGACGGCGGCGGCGACCTCGTTGGAACGGTCGACCTACCGCTGGTGGCGGATCCTCGCCCGGCGGTCCGAAACGGCATGGTGGCCGGGGTCGTGCGCGATGAGCTTGGCGTCGAGACCGTGGTCCGGTTCAGGATCGTGCGTTGACCGGAGCGGGCCGAGCCTCGCCACCCTCAGAGAACCCGCGCTTGCGCCCCAATCCCCGTCATGAGTGATTGGTCCGCCAGCGCCCGTGACGTGAGGGCCATCGCCGACCGCGACGTTCATCTGGCTGGAGCCGTGGTGCACTTCTCGAAGCGATTCTACCGGTTCGCCGCAGCATGCTCCTTTCTGTCAGCGGCGACGACGCTGAGCCTGATCTTCCTGCCGTACCTGTACGGTCCTGCGTCGGGTATCGAAGCCCGAGTCCAACTCCTGGACTCACCGGCCTACATGCTGCGGGCCTGGATCTACCTCCTGCACCCGGCCGTCGTCTTCTCGGCGGCCCTGGGCGTCGCCACGGTCGTTTCCCGGCACTCTGCGGGCTCCGCGGTCGTGGGGCTCATCGGGTTCTTCGTATGGGCGTTCACGGAGGCGGCTCAGCAGGCCCTGACCCTCGTGGCGTTTAATCGTTGGGCGGCCGCGTACCCGGGAGCCGACGCGGGCACCCGAGCGTTGCTCGAGTCCCAGATCGCCACCTACGACGCGGTCTGGGACTCCATGTTCTTCCTCCTGCTCCTCGGGTTCCTCGTCGGAAACCTCGTCTTCGGGCTGGCGCTCGTCCGACGCGAAGGGTTCGAGCGACTCCTCGGTGCGCTCTTCGCGCTCGTTGGACTGCTGACTCTCCTCAACGTGTCCCAGCTTCTGGGTGGACCCGGACTCCCCGAAGCCCTCGGCCCTTGGCTCTACCCGATCGTTCAGCCGGCGACCCGGATCCTCATCGGTGTCTGGCTTCTGGGGATCGCCCGAGAACTGGGGGGCGGCCCAGGCGAGGACGTCTCCACCGAGCGTGCGCATGGTGTCCGGTAGTGCCGACCGCGTCGGGCTGGCAGTGGGGTGCGCTCTGACACGAATGAAGCTGCAGTCCGCGGTCCTCTTCATCGTCGTCGCGGCGTGCGCCGAACCGTCGGAGTCGCCTCCTGATCCGTTCGCAGCCCTGATGGACGCTGTTCACGAATCGTATGGTTTCAGCGGGGCGGTCGTCGTCGCGCGACGCGGGGACATCGTCTTCGAGGGAGGGTGGGGGTTCGCGAATCAGGAGGCCGACCTGCGGTTCTCCCCGGACACGCCTGTCGATGGCGCGTCTCTCGCCAAAACCCTGGTGGCCGCGGGTCTCTGGCAACTCCAGTCGGAGGGCCGTCTCGCGCTGACGGATCGCGTGCGGGATCACCTGCCCTCGTTCCCGCACGAGGCGACCACCCTCGGACAGCTGCTCGATCACAGCGCTGGCCTGGCGGAGCTCGACGATGCGACGGGGCTGACCAACGCCGACGTCGTTGCCGCCCTTGGCCCGACCCCACTCTTCGCCCCGGGCTCGCGCTTCTCCTATTGCAACGAGTGCTTCGATGTCCTGGCGCTGGTCACCGAGCGGGTGTCGGGCCAGCCCTGGGACACCTTCCTTCAGGAACGGTTCTTCACACCGCTCGCGATGGACTCGGCCTTCGTTCGACCCGCGATGGTCGCCGACTGGGACGGCGTCCGGACGAGGAGCTACCGCAGGGTCGACGGCGAGCTCCTGGACCACGATGTGTTCGACAACGAACCGTTCTACGGCTCGTCGAACGTCTACTTCTCGGCCCGAGACCTGGCCCGCTGGGCGACTGCGTTCGTCGACGGATCGGTCCTCGGGCCCGCAGGGTTTCGAGCTGGACGAGAGCAGGCCACCTCAGCGTCCGGTACTCGCTCGGCGCTCAACCGCCTCAACTGGTTCCAGGACGCCCCCGGAGGGCCTGCCTACTTCGATGGGCACCTTCGGGGCTTCCACTCGGTCGCGTACTGGGACCCCGACACGGGCGTCGTGGTGGCCTGGGTCAGCAACGTACTCGGTGGCCGTCCCCAGGAGCACCAACTCACCCGCGCCCTCGTGGCCCTCGCCGCGGGCGAGCCCGCCGGACCGCTCCCGCGCTTCGACGCGGTCGGTGTCACGCCCCTGGTCGAACCAACCGCGATCGACGGCGCCTATGCCCTTCCGGGACTCGGTGTCGTGGAGGTGGAGTGGGCGGACGGCATCGCTCTCGTTTCGGTGGCCGAGGGTCCCCTCCACGAAGGGTATCCGGCCACAGGATTCTACCTGCCGACCCAGGGAGTCGAGATGGGCTTCACGAACCTCGTAGGTGGGCGGTACCAGGCGCTGCACTGGCTCACGGTGTTCGACAGCGTCGCCGGGTCACGCGTGGGTTCGTAGGGGGGCGCGGATCGCGCGCTGCCCCCGCCTCGTGACTCGGTCCCGACTCACCTCGTCGTGATGTCCCGGACGAGGAGCCCTGTCGTCGATACACGCACTTCCAGTGTGGCCGGCTCGCGGGTCTCCACGTAGGTCGCGGATCCGTACTCCGCATCGACGAGAAGTCGAAGGAAGGAGTAGCGCTGGACCAGGTCGTAGAGATCGACCGGCTTCTCGGCGCCCAGAGAGTGCACGGTGCGCTCTCGTGACTGTTCGTCTTCGAGGTCGATGTAGCGCCCCGACAACCGGTCCAGTTCATACTGGGTGTGGAAGCCGAGGATGTTCGCCACGTATCGCCACTTGAGAATCCGCGCGTCGACGAGCACCTGATCACCTCGGACCGAGAACGTCGTGTACCTGCCATCCGAGAACTCGACCATGGCGTCGAACGTCTGAGGACCGGTCGGTACCGTGGTGATCGTCATCACCACTTCCTCGGCGGTCAACGCGCGATAGCCGTTGATCGAGACACCCAGTGTCGCGGCGAGCGCAGACAGCGAAGCGAAGAGGGCACCCACCGTCGTGCGAGTTGCGGCACCGATCCAACGCCGTGACTTGAAGGTTCGAACGGCGAGAATCAGGAACAGCAGCCCGAGAACGGCGAACTCGACTGATAGGGCGACGAGTACTTCCACGGCGGACCTCACTCGCAGACGGGGCGTCCATATCCCTAGCTGACTGCTTTCCACGCCGGGGGGCATGGGCACGATGGCTCCGGCGCGCCGCTCCAGCATCCGGAAGATGCAGACCGTGCGGGGGCGTCTCGCCGGCTCGATGGAGCGCGGATATACTGAGACCGATCGACGGCTCGGCAACGAGGAGGTATGCCATGCGATCGGTTCTCGACACGGTCACACTTCTCGGAGTGGTGAGCGCCGTCGGAGCTTGCTCGGGCTCCAACCCCGATACACCCGACATGGTCGTGCGGGACAGCGTCGGAGTTCGGATCGTGGAGCATGCCGCTCTCGCGACACCGGCCCAGATCTGGAGCGCCGACCTCGATGCCGGGCTCGAGTTCGCGACGCCGGATGGGGACACGCCTCTGTTCCGGGTCTCGAACGCCCTTCGACTCGCCGATGGACGCGTCGTGGTTGCGGACCAGGGCAACAATCGAATCCTGACGTTCGCAGCGGACGGCAGCCTGCTGAGTCGATCCGGCCGGGCCGGGGATGGCCCCGGCGAGTTCCGGAACATGTTGGCCATGATGCCGTGGCTCGGAGACTCGCTCGTCGTGTGGGACGACCGGATCCGACGCCTGTCCGTCTTCGATCCGGACATCGTGTTCGCGCGATCCTTCCGGCTGGATCTGCCGGAGGACCTCCCCTTTGCCCGTGTGCTCGGGACGTACCCAGACGGATCGTTTCTGGGGATGAGCTTCACGAACATGGGTGTGCCGCCCGAACCCGGCCCTCTACGCTCACCCATTCGCCTCCATCACTTCGGAGTCGACGGCGCGCATCTCGGCGTTCTCGGTGAAGTGCCCGGGACGGAGTTGATCGTGCCCGAGCCCGCCCCGGGCCAGGCGCCGTTCTATCCGCCGCACTTCTTCCGTAGCGGTAACCACCTCGCGAGTGACCGCCTGCTCGTCGCGCCCAACGACACGTGGGAGTTGAGCTACAGGAGTCCCTCCGGCGAGGTCCTCCAGATCGTGCGCTGGCTCAGGGCTCCGGAAGCAGTCACGCCCGAAGCCACCGCGGCGTCGCTCGAGGGACTACTCGAGAGGCTACCGGAGGAACGTCGGGCCATGGCGCGTTCGGTGGCTTCCGATCTCGATGTCCACGCGACGATGCCCGCTTTCGATCGAGTGTTCTACGACCGCCTCGGAAGGGTGTGGCTCGAGGACTACGACCCGTCCGACGCTGCTACTTCGGGGTGGACGGTTGTGGGGCGGGATGGAGATCTCGTGGCCACGATCGCTCTGCCGCGTACCCTACTCATTCGGGACGCGGGCGATGGCTGGCTGCTGGCGCGTGTGCTGGACGATTTGGATGTCGAGCACCTGGTGCTGGTGACGATCGAGTCGGCGGACGCTAGCTGACCGTATCGCCGGAAGGGGAGGTGGGGGCACTCGCGCCCCGTTCCGCGTCGTACGAGCCCTTGCGAGCTTACACCCGCAGCGCCCCGCGGGCTCGGACCGCCGACTGAGTCGGGTGACACCTTCCCTGAACGATCCGCCGTGAAGACACCATCCGAAAGGACCTCGCGGGGCCGTTTCAAGAACGCTCTCCCGACTCGGAACCCGCCTCTCAGAGAGGCGTTGGTCGAGTGGTTTCGTAAGGACGCGCAGACCGTCCCCCTCGAGCCGGTACCGATCCGACCCCGGTCAGCCGCGGACTTCCAGTCCACACCGTCGACCGGGCTTCGTATCACCTGGCTGGGCCACTCGACCTCCCTGATCGAGATCGACGACCTTCGTTTCCTGGTCGATCCGGTGTGGCGCAAGCGAGCTTCGCCCTTCGAGTGGGCCGGACCGAAGCGCTTCTTCGAGCCCCCGCTGGCTCTCGATGATCTGCCGTCGCTCGATGCCGTGCTGATCTCGCATGACCACTACGACCATCTGGATCGTCGTGCCGTTCAAAGGCTCGCGCCCACCGGAGTCACGTTCGTCGTGCCGCTCCGTGTAGGCGAGCTGCTGATGAGATGGGGCGTCACTCGTGACCAGATCGTCGAACTCGATTGGTGGGAGATCGCTTCATTCGGGGATGTGACGATCACTGCGACTCCGGCTCGGCACTTCAGCGGTCGCTCGGCGATCATGACCGACCGAAACAGGTCGCTGTGGTCGGGCTTCGCGATCGTCGGCCCACGGCACCGCGTCTACTATGCGGGCGACACGGCGATGTTCGATGGCTTCGAGGAGATCGGACAGGCGCTGGGGCCCTTCGACGCGACGTTGATCGAGATCGGCGCGTACAACCGTCTCTGGGCGGACCTGCACCTGGGGCCGGAGCAGGCGGTGCAGGCGTTCCACCAGGTGGGAGGCGGACTGCTCATCCCCGTTCACTGGGCGACGTTCGACCTGGCGATGCACAGCTGGGTCGAGCCGGTCGAGCGACTGCTGGTCGAGACGGAGCGAACGGGTGCGCCCGTGGTCGTGCCGATGCCCGGCGAGAGCATCGAGCCCGCTGCGCCTCCCGAAGTCGAGCGGTGGTGGCCGAAGCTGGCTTGGCAGACAGCGGAGGAGCACCCGGTGGTGTCGTGGACGGGGGACGCGTCCGAGTAGGAGCGAGTGGATCGTCGCTCGCATCGTCTCCGTGGTCGTTACACCCCCAGCTCCCTCCGCGCGTCCTCCTGACTCACGAGAAACGGCGTCAGCAGTTCCACGAGTTCTTCGGGAAGCGGGCGCGGTTCGAGCGTGTCGTGGCTGGTGCAGACGAGCACTTCGTGACCCGCCGCCGCGAGCCGCCCTGCTTCGAGGTGGAGGACATCGAAGTTGAGCGTCAGGGAGGTGTTGCCGAATCGCGTGATATACGCGGCCACGCGCAGCTTGTCGTCGAGGCGGGCGGGGTAGAGGAAGTCCGACTGGAGGTGGACCCGTGGCAGCCACATGTCCCAGCGGTCGAAGACTTCGCTGTACGGAGCGCCCGCCGCACGGAAGAGCTCCATCTCGGCGAGTTCGAAGAAGCGGACGTAGGCGCCGTAGAAGATGATCCCGGCGCGGTCGACGGCCGACCAACGAACGCGCTCGTCGACAGTGAAGATGCGGCTCATACAGTGGCCCGGAGATGGTTTGGACGGACCCGAAGAATACCCCGGACGACTCGGCACGGCACACGTGCGACGTGGAACGCCGGTAGATTCGAACGATGTCGACGAACCTCACTCTGCTTGCACGGGACATCGCGGCGCCGTTCCTCGAGCGGGCGGACGCGAGCGTCGATCACATCTCGGATCGGGGCACGGTCAACGAGGTGTTCCGGGTCGGCGGGGAGTTCGGTGTCGTGGTTCGTCTCAACTCCGACCCGCATCGCTTCGGCGAATTCGAGAAGGAATCCGCGCACATGGAGCTCGCAGGTAGCCGCGGGGTGCGGGTACCGGAGGTGCTCGACGTGGGGATCCGGGACGAGTGTGCGTTCCAGGTGCAGAGCTTCGTGCCAGGCAGCCATCCCCCGGCTGGAGACGTGACAGCCTGGGAGGAGTTGGGGAGACTGATCCGTAGGCTCCACGGGATCCGACCACCGAAGGGCATCGATCCCTGGCGGGAGCAGGTCGAGTACGACCTGTCTCAGCTCGGTCCGGCCGACCGACTTCGGACGCTGGGGCTTCTCTCCGCCGAACGCAGTGACCGTCTCCGGGATCGCTGGCAGGATCTGGCGACGCTCCCCGTGGGTCTGTCCCATGGAGACATCGCCTTGAGGAACGTGCTGCGTGCGGACGGAGAGCTCGTCCTGATCGACTGGGGTTCGTCCGACTTCGACGTCGTTCCCTATGCCGATCTCGCGTCGCTGGTCGGAGAGATCGACCCCAACTCCGAGGCGTTCGACTCGTTTCTACGAGGCTACGGGGTCACACGGGACGAGGTGTGGGACACGCTCCGGGGAACGGCGACCCTCAAGGCCATCGACCTCTGCCGGTGGGCCATGGACCGCCGGCCGGCCGAATTGGAGCGATGCCTCCGCCAGGCCCGTTGGGCGCTCGGCTTTTTTCTCGAAGGTGCCGGTTGGAGTCCACGACCCTGACGACCACGAGCGGCGCACGCTCCGGAGGAGCGCTGCCGTCCCCTTAGCGCAGCATCCTGAACACCCGGTCGGAGAAGGTCAGCGAAATCGGGATCCCCGCGGCCAGCACGACCTGGCCCGCCGTGCGGGTCGTGCCGGAGCCGTTCTTGTCCCCGTGCACGTACAGGACGTAGCCGACCGAGGCCGTCACGGCACCCATCAGGAGCGCCGGGTACGTCCGACCTTCGGAGAAGGACGTCCGACCGACCCTCTGCGAGATCGCCCGTGCAACGGCGCTGGTGAGGAGGCCCGTACCGAGGCCGGCCGCGGCGTGGCAGCGGGGTGGGGTGAGGCTGTTCCCGAAGCCACTGCAGTCGAAGACCGAGGTGGACGCGAAGCCCGCTGCAGCCAGGCCGGCCAGGGTGGATACCCCCAGTACCTGGAGCCAGGGGTACGACTCCTCTTCGTACCATCCGAAGCCGTTCACGTGAATGCGGTACGGTGAGGTCGCGGTGCTGCCCTGGCGGGTCTCGACGAGGATTACTCCCCGCGATCCCTCGATGTACTGCAGGCTCGCCTCGGCCGCGGGCACGACTTCGATTCGCTCCACGTCGCTCGGCGAAATCTGAGACAGGAGGAAAGACCCGTCCCGGTTGGGTACACCGTCGACGTAGACGGTGATGTCGCGGCAGGGGGTGACGTAGGCGATCTCCGGGTTGGCCGGGTCCGTGTACGTGATCTGTCGGTAGTCACGGTACTCGATACACGCACCCTCGACTCGAAGACCCGGGACCCGGCTCTGAAGTACGGGGAAGAGGCCTTGTCCCCTCGGGGACCGATCGATCTCTCCGCGGTTGATCACGTGGGAGGCGGCCGCGTAGGAGCGTCGATCCGTCTCGGCGCGGGACATGACTTCGACACCGAGCGGTGCGAGCTCGATGGCCCGACTCGTCACACGAATCTGGAATTCGAGCGACCCCGACTCGTTGACGACCAGGGACTGAGTGTGTTCGCCGTAGGCTACGTGCGTCAGCACGAGTTGCTGACTCCCGATCGGCACAGCGGAGATCTCGAAGCGCCCCTCGGCATCGGTGACCACGGCGCGCTCGATACCCTGAATCGAGACGGCCGCCTCGGACACGGGCTGACCTGTCTCGGCGTCGACGACGACCCCGGACACGGAACGCGTCTCCTGAGCGTGGATCGACCAGGGGAAGGCGAGGGCGAGGAGGAAGAGGAGCCCGGTAGTGCTACGAAGGAGGGATCGCATGCGAACCTCACTGCCCAAAGAAGACCTCGTGCTCACGTGTGCTGCGCCCGTGAGCACGTCGACGCCCCGTACGGTAGGCGCCGAACGTCAACGTAGGACGGTTCGGCGGATCGCGTCAGGGGGGGGCGTCGGCTGTCCCGGGCCCGGGATCGCCACCTACGTTCTCCTCAACGGTATTCCTACTGTCGAGTCGGGCGGACCGACCGATACCGACCTCCCTCGCTTCAGCGCCACCCCATGCTCCCCGACGCCCGCATCGAGTTCATCCTCGAACCGCCGCCGAACCGACCTGCGTGGCGTCCGTTCGTCGTGCCGCACGTGAACGGCCGCGATCTCCGGGATCTCGTCGGGTCACTGGAGGAGTGGGGTGAGGACGTGGCCGCATCCGTCGTGGCCAGCTTCGGCGGGATCCCTGCGGTGAACCCGGAACAGCTTCACCGCCAGTTCTGGGGTCACGCTCGCGGTCTCCCCCGAGGCCTCGTCGAGTACGAGTTCTCGATCACGGTGCTAGGGTGCTCGTGCGGGATCGTCGACTGCTGGCCGCTCGAGGTGACGCTGGAGGTGGACGAACAGCTGGTCACCTGGGCGTCGTTTCGGCACCCGAGTCGGACCGTCTCGTTCGAGAGTCCGGGTCCGTTCCGGTTCGACCGGGTCGAGTACGAGTCGGGTTTGAAGCACATCGAGCAGTCGCTGGCGCGCGACCGGATCCCGGGCTGGGTCTAGCCGCCCACCCCGACCGACCGCCGGTACGCCATGAGGTGCTGGAGCGCCTCGTCCCTGCGGCCTGCCTGTTCGTGGAGGCGGGACAAGTTGAAGTGCGCCACGGCCAGCGTGGGCTCGACTTCGAGCGCCCGCTCGTACGAGGCGATCGCTTCTCTCTCGGCACCGAGGTCCTCACGAACCACACCGAGGTTGAACAGGGCGCGGGCGTTGTCGACGTCGGCCTCGATGGCCTGCCGGTAGCAGTCCTCGGCGCGGTCGAGTCGGCCGGCCTCGTGGTGAAGGCGTCCGAGGTTCAACAGAGCGTCGGAGTGGCGCGGGTCGAGTGCGATGGCCCGCTCGTACGAGACCATGGCCTCGTCCGGGCTCTCGGCTTCCAGGTCGAGCGCGGCGTCGTACCAATCGTCGGCGGTCGGGTCGTCGTCGGCTTCAGTTGGTGCGGCCGTTCCCTTGCTGACCGTGACGTTGAGGGCGGTCGTCTCCCGCGGCGTTTGGGCCGGTGCCTCGACGAGGTCCATGAGGAGCTGGCCGGAGTCCGGCTCCCAGGTCGAGTCGTCGTCCCGAACGAGCACGCGATCCCCGATGCTGGATAGGGTCACGGCGCTGAGCGGGCTCCCCACGGGGAGTTGGCTTCGGAGTGCCTCGAGGGCCGAGTGGACCTTCCGGGTGGGCACGTCGGCCTCGAACAGTTCGCGAGCGGTGCGAAGGGTGACGAGGTCCTGGAAGGAGAAGACATACGCGCCGCTCGGATCCCGCTCGGGGCGGATCAGGCCGCGACGTACCCAGCGCAGAATCCTGGCCGTCGGCAGCCCGAGGGCGTCCGCGACCTGCCGAGTCGAGAAACCCGACCCGGGAGCGCCGACCGCGTCAGCCTGACGCGGCTTTCTTGCGCGGCTTCTTCTTGGCTGCGGGCTTCTTCTTGGCACTCTTCTTCTTCCCCGCCTTGGTCGCGGGCTTTCGAGCACTGGCCCCTTCGTCTTCCTCGATCGACGCCTTCAGCGCGGCCATGAGGTCGATGATCTTCGTCTTCGATTCCTCGACCGGAGCGGCTGTGATCTCCTGGCCCTCGACCTTCTGCTGGATCAGCTCGAGCGTCTTGGCCCTGACCTCGTCCTGGAACTGCGAAGGATCGAAGCTGTCGGCTGCCGCCTGATCGATCAACTGGATGGCGAGGCCGAGCTCGGCCTCGTTCACATCGCCCTCTTCGAGAGGGACCTGATCGAAGGATCGGATCTCTTCCTCGTAGTAGAGCTGCTCCATGAGCAGCCCCTCTTCGTGGGGCCGCACCATGACGATGTACTGCTTTCCGCGGGTCGCGTGCTTGGCGATCGCCACCCGATCGGTCTTCTTCAGAGCGGCGGACAGGAGTCGGTAGGCTCGGGCGCCGCCTTTGTCGGGTCCGAGATAGTACGCCTTGTTGAAGTAGAGACGGGGTACGGTCTCGGCGGGCACGAAGCTGACGATCTCGATCTCGTCCGACTTGGGCGTCTCGACGACTTCGAGTTCCTCCTTCGTGAAGAGGACGTACTGCCCTTTCGCGAACTCGTACCCTTTGACGATCTCCTCCCGCGGGACCACGGTGCCGTCGGCGGGGTCGATGTACTGCTGGCGCACACGAACGCCGCGCTCCTTCCAGATCATGTTGAAGGAGACTTTTCGGGACGACTCCCCGGTCGAATAAATCTTCACGGGGAGTGAAACGAGCCCGAAGGCGATAGTCGATGTACCGATTGCGCGTGCGGCCATAGTGCAAAAACATATGTTCCGCCGACTCGGCCTCGCAACGCCGGAGGCCGCGTGCAGGCTGAGGGTCCGGGGCGGGCCCTCCCCTGACTTGCCAGTGACCTCCGTCTCGGTCAGCTTCGCGCGATGACGGCTTTGTTCATTGTGGGCGGTACGCTCTTCGGTTCCGCCCTTTTGTGGCTCTCGTGCTCTCGGCTCGAGGAGTCCACACATAGACTCGCACAGCGCTACGGCGTGCCCGACGCCGTGAAGGGATCCGTACTGCTCGCCGTTTCGTCGAGCATGCCGGAGCTCGTCACGGCCGTACTCGCGCCGACCCTGCACGACGATTTCGAG
>JAUIKL010000281.1 GCA_030430625.1 Gemmatimonadota bacterium | reverse complement strand
TCAGCTGACGCCACGCCACGCCTGACCCGGAGCGGCTCATGCAGCGCGGCTTCGTGACGATGGCTGTGGGGAGCCCGAGGTTCCTCGAGATGGGCGTCGACATGGCGCTCTCCCTGCGCGAGCACTCAGAGGACCCCGTCGCGCTGGTGGCGGACGAGGGGATCGCCGGTATCGTGCGGGATACGTATCCGGACGTCTTCGACGAGGTGACCCTCCTTCCCGAGCGCTTCATGGACGGGCGTGCGCGGAAGTACGGGCTGGCCGCCGCGTCGCCCTTCGACCGGACGGCCTTCATCGACGCCGACTGCATCGTCCTCGGCTCTCTCGACCACGCCTGGTCGGCGCTCGAGTCGAACACGGCCGCCTTCGTGGGTGAACTGCTCGGGCCGGCGGACGACGAGAACCACCACGGCTTCTCGACCAAGCGTCTCATGAAGCGCTTCGACCTCGACCACTACCTCAAGACCAACAGCGGCTTCTTCTGCTTCCGGACGGAGGAGATGAAGCCGTTGATGGACGAGATGGTACGGTGCTTCACGGACGAGGTGCGCCCACAACTGAAGTGGCAGGTCGTCCTCGGCCGCTGGATCGGGGACGAGATCGCCATCGGCATCGTCGGGGGACGCCACCGTCTCGGAACGCTGCCCAAGCCCGCCGAGATGTACTGGCCGAACGAGTTCGAAGCGCTCGACCTGGACCGCCCGGGCAAACCCCTGCTCCACTGGATCTGGCCGCTCACCCCGAGGCAGTACGATCGGATCACCGCGGACGCGGAGGCGCGGAGGCGGGCCCACGGCGTGCGCAGCGTCGACTCGGATCACTGGCGCATCGAACAGGAGAACCTCGAGACCATGGCGCGGCGCAGGCGCTGGCTCGAGCGACTCCGGATCTGGTAAGCGGCGTGTCCCGGCTCGCCATCGTCATCCCGGCCTTCAAGCCCGACTTCTTCCGGCGGACGCTGGAGTCGCTGGCGGCTCAGACATCCGACGGCTTCACCCTGTACGTCGGAAACGACGGCGGGCCACCCGAGTTGGGCGACATCTGCGCCGACTTCCCGGAGCTCGAGATCCGGTACCGCCGCTTCGAGGAGAACCTCGGGGGCAGGTCTCTGGTGGCGCATTGGAACCGGTGCGTCCGCATGTCCGACGAGGCGTGGGTGTGGCTTCTCTCGGACGACGACGTCGTCTCCCCCGACTGCGTGGAGACCTTCCTGGCTCACCCGCTGGACGGCGTCGACCTCGTCCGATTCGATACGGAGACGATCGACGCAGAGGGGCGCCCGATCCGCACGCACGAGCCCCATCCCCGGTCGGAGAGCGCCGAGGATTTCTTGATGGCTCGGCTTCAGGGACGTCGACACTCGTTCGTCGTCGAGTACCTCTTCCGCCGCACTGTCTTCGACCGCGCCGACGGCTTCGTCGACTTCCCCGTGGCGTGGTGCTCCGACGACGCGAGTTGGTTCACCTTCGCGGGAGATACGCCCATCGTGACCCTGCCGGGTGGTCGCGTCTCGTGGCGCGCGAGCGGCCTCAACATCACCGACGCCAACGAACGGCGTCAGGCCGAGAAACTCGACGCGGCCTTCCGGTTCCTGGACTTCGTCGACGACCGCGTTCGGCCCACGAGCGCGCGTCCGCCCTCGGCATGGAACGGCGCCCAGCTGCATTGGCTGCACGACCAGATCCGGCACGTGATGCCGCTGCCACCGCGCACGTTGCGCCGCCTCGTCGACAGGAGCGCCCCCTACTGGCCCCTCTCGCCATCCCGGCGCGCGTCCCGGCTTGCCGCCTGGAACGCCGTGGCCACGCTCAAGTCGATGCGGGGTCGGGTACGCAGAGCCCTGCGATCCCGCTCGGGCTAACCGACCGGAATCAGCCCCTCGCGGGAGGCGGTCCCGGACAAGAAGGGCACCCAGTTCCGGACGGCCAACCGCGACGCCTCTTCGGTCACGTCGACCTGGAGGCTGATGAACCGGTGAGCCACGAAGAGGGTCGGGAGTCGGAGCACACCCTGCGGAAGAAGCTGCTCCGGGTTGCGCACGGCCAGAAAGCGGGCGTGGGGCTGGCCCGCCAGGGGGGCGTCGACCTGATGGGACTCGCCCCGGGCCACGTGACCGCTGACGGTCCGGAAGTAGTGCTTCCGCAGTGGAGAGGCCGCTTCCCGCAGATCGCGGACCGCCGAGGGGTTGTCCGCCCGAAAGTCGAAGGCCACCTCGACCCGGAGGCGATCGATTCGGACGGGCTGGAACTGCCGGCCCTGCCGTAGACCGCTCAGGAACGCGCCGATCTCCTGGTCCTTGTGGGGCAGGAGAGCGGTGAGGCTTCCGTCGTCCGACGCGTCGGGGTCGGGGTTGGTGGAGAGGTAGCTCGCCAGGGACTCGCGGGCATCGGGGACACCGGGCCGTTCGACACGCTCGAAGCGAAGGGCTGCCAGCACGACGACCGGGCAGCCCTGCAGCCTGAGACCGACCAATTCCCAGAAGTGATCCGCCTCGACCCGACCGCGATAGATCGACTCGGGATCCGGGATGAACGAGTACCCTCCTCGAACTCGCTCCAAATGCTCCCGAACATGCTTGAAATGCGGCTGCTTCATGCCGGCTCCCCCATGAGGTCTCGGACGGTCCGCGTCACTGCAGGGACCAGGCCAACTCTTGCTATCACACCTTCGGCGCCGTCTGTTTCCGCCCCCGCCACTCTGGCTCGGTCGCCCCCACTTCGCCATCCCCGTGCTCGAACTCGTCCTCCGCGCCGAGGAAGCGCACGACCGCCCGGCGGTCATCGCATCCGCAGGAAGCTACACGTACGACGACCTCCTTCGCGCCTCCGGCGTAGGGGCCACCCGCCTCCTGGCCGGCCGGGACGATCTCGAGGGTGAGCGGGTCTGCTACCTCGTCCCTCCGGGCTGGGACCACGTCGTGACCCAGTGGTCGATCTGGCGCTCCGGTGGCTTCGCGGTGCCGCTGGCCA
>JAUIKL010000042.1 GCA_030430625.1 Gemmatimonadota bacterium | reverse complement strand
TGGACCCCGACCGTGCGGGCGTACTCGATCGACGGCCAACTCCGATGGGAAACCGATCTCGAGAATCACGAGACACTCACCTTCGGGCGCGGTGCGGACGGTCGCCCCGAGCCGGAGGTCACGGATCGGGGGTGGGCGCATCGTGTGGTCACGGTCGTGCCGGCCGGTGAGAACCTTCTCGCCGTACAGCTTCAGGCGTTCGGCAGCAGCGATGACCCCAACCCCGATCCGCATGAGATTCGCCTCGTCCGCCTGAATGATGGCGCGCAGAGCACGGTCAGCCAATCCATGCCGCGCATCGCTGCGGTACGCGCAGGGTCGGTGTGGACCTACGCGAATGCACCCTATCCACGGCTCGAGCGCCGATCGTTCGCCCTGATCCTACCGTAGGGCGCCTTCTCCAGGCTGGGGTGAGTCGCCGTCACGCCATACGTGACGCGTGCCGGGTCCACCGACCTGTCACCGGCAGAAGGTCCCTCCCCATGTCACGATCACCGAAGGTGCGACCAGTTCGTCCGGACTCCCGACCTGCCGCTGGAAGAAGCGCCGCGTGTAGATCCTCGCCATGAGCAGTCGGTCCTCGCCGGGGAACTCGAGCAGTTCCACCCGCTCCAACTCCCCCGCGACGGTGCCCTCCAGGAAGCTCATCCGACCGTGGTACGAGCCGTACCATGCGTACTCGACCTCGTCGAGGAAGAAGCACTGGATCCGGTCGAGGAAGCTGCGGGGGAAGGATGCCTCCATGACCCGGCGAAGGGAGGTATTCGGCGAAAACTCGGCCAGCTCCTCGCGGTTCAGCGCGGGCTGATACTCGTACATGTTGTCCCCCGCACGCTCGTCGAGCGCTGCCACGTAGGCGTCGATCATCCGCGTCGCAACGGGGTCCGGAGCCATCGCGAAACGGTGGCGGTCGTCGTCGTGCGGCACGAACGTCGTGTCGAGGGGCAGGAAGCCGAAGGCGCGGATCAGCACCCGGATCGGCGGGCCATCGAAGACATCGTCGAGGTCGAAGCGGCCCGTCAGCCGGCTCGTCTCCCGATGGCCCTGGTCGGTGGCCACCTCCGCGCCGGACACACTCGCTCCGGTGCGCGGGTCGTACACCTCCCCATCGACGTCGATCGTGCGGAGGGTCACGTCGATCGAGTCGATCTCGATCGGGACGATGTCGAGTGCAAGAACGACGATCACGTCCCCGTCGACCGAGACCTCCGTGACCGCCTCCCGATAGCCGAACGTCTCGGCCCGCAGTCGATACGCGCCCGCCGGAACCGCGTCGAACTGGAAGATCCCGCCGTCTCCGGCCAGGACCGATCCGACGCTCTCGAGGGTGACCCGCGCATTCGGCAGGGCCACGCCGGAAGCGGCGTCGACGACCCGACCCGCGACCGTCCAGCGCTCCTGTGCGTGCAAGTCGGACGCCACCGACGCGATCCCCAGGATGGCCGCGAGAAGGCCAGCAGAGCCGCGCACCCGCGCGATCCCGTGCCTGGTTGCTCCCCCTCGCCCGGCCCCCCCGAAGACTACGCGCATCCGCTCAAGCGAGGCCGCGACCCCACTCTGCGCAAGCGGCGTCAGCCCAGCGGCTCTCCCGTATCGTCCCAGACGTTGCCCGTGTTCGTACGGCAGCTACCCGTGATCGTGCCGTACCGGTACTCCCGACCGAAGCGGTTGTCGATCAGGTCGACCCCGTCGTTGCAGTAAATCGTGTAGTTGCCGCCATTGAGCCAGTTGCCCTCGATCAACACGTCCCCGACACCGCCGAGCCAGCACGCGTTCGACTTGTAGCCCGAGGGAGGGGGGACCGGGATATCGCAGTGGTTCCCGCGGATCACGATGTTCGTGGCGCCGTCGGACTGGGACTGCACCCCGTCGGCGTGCGCGTCTTCACTCTTTCCCAGGTGATGGAACCACGAGTCCTCGATGACGACGTTGTCCCCGAGGACCTTGAAGGCGTCACCCTGGCTCTCGTGGACGTCGAGTCGGGTGGCTCGGTAGTTCGACGCCACGAAGGCCGCCGAGCGGAAGTTGAACACCTCGCCGTCCTCGGCCACGAGGCCCGTGTGGCACGGGTCGCTCGAGTAGCAGTTTCGGAACGCGTAGTGTCCGCCGTTGGCGTCCAGGACGAAGTTCCGGAACGTGACATCGTCGGCCCGGATGTAGACGGTCCCGGTGATGTAGACGTTCTCGAAGAGCGTTCGACCAGCCTCCATCTCCGCCTCGACCTCCGAGTTGGTCATGGCGACGAGTGCGCTGGCGTCGGTCGGGCCGGTGTTTTGGGGGCCCGGGCGGCCGTCGAGCGGGACTTCGGGTTCGAGGGGCCCCTCGGCGCAGGCCAGTGCCACGAGGCAGAGGGCGGTCGCGGCGCGGACTCCGAGACCGCGGGCACCGAGGCTGAGCTTCGAGGACCTCATGACCCGCGCCTAGTGCCCCCGTACCTCACCGGCCCCACCGACCGAGCCACCACCGCTCACCCGCAGGCTCTGCGTGTTGAACGCGGCGTGCGCCTCGGCGCGCTCACCCTCGGTCAGGGGGCGGCGCTCCATGAGGCGCAGCATCATCTGCTTGTGCCATGGGTTCACGAGCTGGGCCCCGGCCGCGATCCGCGCGACGAGGCCGTACCCGCGCTCCGTCACCAATTCGTCCGTCTCGACCCGGTTGACGAGCCCGACCGACCGGGCGCGGTCCGCACCGATCAGGTCACCCTCCTCGACGAGCCCGCGTGCGGCCCCCGGCCCCAGCAGCTGCGCGAGGGGTTCCGGCTCCCCGGCGGGCAGCTCCAGCACGCTGCGGTCGACGGGTCCTCCGAAGAGGGAGGACGCGCCGCACACACGCATGTCACAGCTCGCCGCGATCTCCAGTCGTCCGCCGGCACACAACCCGTCGATGATGGCGACGGTCGGGTGGGGACACGCCTGGATGGCCCTGAGCGCGGCACTCATGGCACGCGAGAGGGCGCGCACGTCCGACGGGGGCGCGGGTGCCGGATCCGACGGTTCGATGGCCACGCTCGGGGGCAGAGCCCGTCCGCCGGCACCGAGGACGGCAATGCACCGGACGTCGTCCCGCTCGGACAGGTCGAGCATGGCACCGGCGACGGCTTTCCACTGCTCGACTCCGAGCACGTCTCTCCCCTGGGACGCCCCCAATCGGAGCGTCGCGATCGGGGCATCGATCTCGACGAAGACCTGTTTCAGGGTGACCGCCTGTCGAAGGAGCGAAGCACCGTGTCCACCGTCCCGAGGGGCGGTGACACGACCGTACTTCCACATTGCTCCCTTCGACGGGGCGGTGAAAGAGTCGTGTAACGAAGCCTGCGAAAGCCCAGGAACGACGGGGCTCGCCGCCCGGCCGCGCCGACCGGCTACAGCTCGATCGACTCGCCTCGGACCGGCCCGTGCCCTCGATCGTACCCGTTCTCGGCGAGGGCCTCGAAGAGCGCCAACTGACGGGACGGGTCCCCGTGGACGAGGAAGATCTTCTTGAGGCGCTGGGGATCGAGATGCCCGACGAAACGCACCAACTCCGGCTCGTCCGCATGCGCCGAGTAGGCGTTCATGACCTCGACGTCCGCCCTGAGCTTGTACGGCTCCCCGAAGATCTTCACTTCGCGCTTCCGCTCGACGATGCGACGGCCGAGCGTGTGCTCCGCGCAGTAACCGACGATCATGACCGTGTTGCGCGGATCCTCGATGTTGTTGCGGAGGTGGTGCAGGATGCGGCCCGCCTCGCACATCCCGGACGCCGAGATGATCACCATCGGAAGGCGGGAGGTGTTGAGCTTCTTCGAGTCGGCGACGTCCCGGATGTACGTGAGGCGAGCGAAGCCAAAGGGGTCCGAGTCGGACTCCATGTACGCCAGCATCTCGTCGTCGTAGCACTCCGGGTGCTTTTTGAAGACGTCCGTGACGTTCACGGCCAACGGACTGTCGACGTACACCGGCACCGGTGGCAGGCGTCCTTCGTTCGTGAGTTCGTCCAGACGGAAGACGATCTCCTGGGTCCGCCCCACGGCGAACGCCGGGATGATCACCTTTCCACCACGGCTCGCGGTCTGTCCGACGACGTGTGCGAGTCGATCCTTCGCTCGGTCCGACGGCTCGTGCGTCCGGCCTCCGTAGGTCGATTCGCAGATGAGGTAGTCACAGTCCTCCATCGGCTGCGGGTCCCGCAGAATCGGGCGATTCCCCCGGCCGATGTCCCCCGTGAAGCCGAGCTTCACGGTTCGCCCCGCTTCGGTGATGGTCAGCATCATCGACGCCGACCCCAGAATGTGCCCGGCATCACGATACTCGACCGACAAGCCTTCGAGGGGGCGGAACGGCGCACCGTACTCGACGATCTCGAACAACTCGAGCACGCCGTCGACGTCCCGCTGGTCGTAGAGCGGGAGGACCTTGTCGGTCCCACGCCGACGCTCCCGACGATTCACCCAGTCGGCATCCTTCTCCTGAATGTGCGCCGAGTCGGCCAGCATCCGCTCGCAGAGGCCGAGCGTGGCAGCCGTTGCGTAGACCTTGCCCCGGAAGCCGTCCCGGAAGAGGCGGGGCAGAAGCCCCGAGTGGTCGATGTGCGCGTGCGAGAGCAGAACGGCGTCGATCCGCGACGGGGGCGCAGGAAACTCCTTGTTGTACGACTCGGCGTCGCGCCGGCGACCCTGGTACAGACCACAATCCAGCAGGACCCGCCGCCCGCCGAACTCCACCATGTGCATCGAACCGGTGACGGTCTGCGCGGCACCCCAGAAGGTGAGTTTCACGGCTACGCTCCGTACGGGCCGAAGAGGAGGTTACCGACCGTTTCGACGTCGTCACTCCGATAGAAGTCGCGCGAGTGCTTCAGCAACTCTTCACGTGTGACGGCACCGTCTTCGTTCTCGTCGAGGGTCTCGAACACCGACCCGGCCAACGTCACGGCCAGCCCGAAGACACCGAAGAAGTCGATGAACTCGGCGCGCCCGATCTCCTCGTCTTCATCGACGTCGAAGACGGAGAAGAGCCGGTCCGTGATCGCCTGGGCCTCGGCCTCGAAGCGATCGTCGTCCTCGAGCGCCAGTTGCCAGTAGGCGAGCCACTCGTCGACATCGATCCCGCGATCACCGTCCATGTCGGCACTCGCACGAAGACGGTCCCACCGGTTCAGGTAGGCGGACCGCAACTGATCCGCCCGCGCGCCTTCCCCGTGGAGCAGCTTGACGTTCTCGACGATGCGCTCGAAGTCCGACTTCTCGATCCTGCCGTCGTCGTCGATGTCGTACACCTGGAAGTACCGGGTGAGCTTCTTCGTCTGCAGGTCGCTCAGCATGGGCGAGAGGGCGTGGGGGGAACGGGTCGGTGCCTCCTATCCTAGCCGCACGACGACCGCGCTGGACACCTCCGGTAGGGCGAGGATCTCCTGTCGTACGGCATCCGACACGTCGTCGTCGACCACGATGGCGGCAAGCGCGTCGCCGCCACGGGACCGTCGGGCCTGGTTGTAACCGGCGATGTTGATGCCGTGGTCTCCCAGCAGCGTTCCGACCCGCCCGATGACACCCGGTACGTCGTCGTTGCGCATGACGAGGAGGGTCCCGCTCGGCACCACGTCGACGTAGTAGTCCTGGATCTGCACGATCCTCGGATGGGCCTCGCCGAGCAGAGCGCCGGAGACGTGCATGTCACCGCGCTCGCCTCGCACACGGAGCTCGATCAACTCCGTGTAGTCGTGGGGGTTCGAGACCCGAGTCCGCGATACGTCGATATCGCGTTCCGCTGCGCGATGCCGGGCCGAGACCAGGTTGACCTGGTCGGCGCCGAGCACGTTCCGCAGGAGCCCGACGAGGACCCGTGAGGTCAGCGGCTCGAGGGCGTCGTCCGACCCGCCGGCATAGCGGACTTCGACGCCCGTGACCGCGCCGGGCACCAGCGCCCAACCGACCACACCCAACGCCTCACCGAGGTCGAGAAGCGGTGCCAGGGCACGCATCGTCTCACCGGCAATGGCGGGGGCGTTCAGCGCAGCGGACAGGTCCGACTCGGCCAGCGCCGCGCGCACGCCTTCGGCGATCTCCGTCGCCACCAGTTCCTGCGCTTCGGAGGTCGAAGCCCCCAGGTGAGGCGTCAGCACCAGATTCGGAGCACCCCGCAACCGGGAGCCCTCCTCGAGCGGCTCGTTCTCGAACACGTCGAGGGCCGCACCGCCGAGGTGTCCGGACTCGAGCGCGTCGACCAGGGCGTTCTCGTCGACCACCCCACCGCGCGCGACGTTCACGAGGAATGCACCCTTCTTCATCCGGGCGATCGACTCGGCATCGAGCATCCGACGGGTGTCGTCGGTCAGCGGCACGTGCAGCGAGAGGATGTCCGCGCCCGTGATCGCCTCTTCGAGCGACACCGGCTCGACCTTGAGGTCGGCCGCACGTTCGGAGCTCATGTACGGATCGTGACAGATGACACGCATGCCGAACGCACGGCAGCGGCGCGCCACCTCACCGCCGATCCGTCCGGCCCCGATGAGGCCCAGCGTCCGGCCACGCAGCTCGGCGCCCTTGAAGGCGGAACGAGCCCATTCGCCACTTCGAACGGAAGCGTCGGCAGCGGCCACCTTACGCGCCATCGAGAGGATCAGCGCCATCGTGAGTTCGGCCGCCGACACGGTGTTTCCAGCCGGCGCGTTCATCACGGCCACCCCGCGCGCCGTGGCAGCGGGAATGTCGATGTTGTCGACCCCGACGCCCGCGCGGCCGATCACCCGAAGGTTCGTCGCATCGGCCAGCATCTCCGCGCGCACCTTCGTGGCACTGCGGACGATCAGTCCGTGCGCCTTCGGCAACGCCTCGGCAAACGCCGGGTCAGTGGAGTCGTCGATCTTCACGACGTCGAATCGGTCGTCCGACCGGAGGGCCGTCAGTCCCGACTCCTGAACCTTGTCGGTGACCAGAACGACGAAGCGGTCCGCTGCGGCGGTCATGACACCACCTCCGTCAGCACGTCGAGAAGTCCGTTCAACTCGTCGAGGGTGTGATCCCCCATATGGCCGATCCGGAAGGTGCTCTCCTTCAGTTTGCCGTAGCCCCCGCCGATAACCCATCCGCGCTCCGTGACACCGGACGTCACGTCGGGCCCGGTCATGCCTTCGGGCGCGGTGATCGCCGTGACACCGGGAGAGCGGTAGCCCTCGGGAGCCAGGATCTTCATCTCGACGCCGCGCTCGATCATGGCGTCCACCCACGCGTAGGTGGCGTCGGCCATCTCGGTGTGCCGCTTCCAGCGCGCCTCGATGCCCTCGGCCTTCATCCGCTCCAACTGCACCTGCGTGGAGTAGAGGACGGAGATGGCCGGAGTGCTCGGAGACTGGTTCTTCTCCTGACTCTTGGCGAAGGACTCCAGGTCGAAGTAGTACCCCTTCCGCGGAGCCACGGCCGAGCGGGCCATCATCCGCTCCGAGGCCACACCGAACGCGAGGCCGGGCGGCAGGGCGAACGCCTTCTGCGAACCCGTGAGCAGGAAGTCGATCCCCCAATCGTCGGGCCGCAGCTCGGCGGCGCCGAAGCCGGAGACCGAGTCGACGAGGACGAGCGTGTCCTCGTGGCGGCGGATGACCTCGGCAAGCGCCCGGACGTCGTTGAGCACACCCGTCGACGTCTCGGAGTGAGCCATCGTCACCGCGTCGTACGAGCCCCGCTCGAGCCGCTCCGCGACCTGCTCGGGATCGTGCGCCTCACCCCAGGCCACGTCCACGGTGTCGACCTCGAAGCCGCACGAGCGGGCGATGTCGGCGAAGCGCTGACTGAACGCTCCGTTCACCAGGGAAAGGATGCGGGTGCGTCCGGCGTTGCGGACCGCCGCCTCCATCAGGCCGGTAGCCGAGGACGTCGAGATGAAGACCGGTCGGGAGGTGCAGAAGACGACCTCGAGGCCGGCCTGCAACTCCTTCATCAGCGCTTTGACCTCGGGGCCCCGATGACTGATGATCGGGCGATCCTGCGCGGCCAGGACGTCGGGGTGGACCTCGGTGGGCCCGGGCAGAAAGAAACGGCCGAAGGGCCGGGTGTCGTTGCTCAAGGGGAGTAGAACTTCGAGCGCCGGCGGCGACCGAAGCCTCCGTGGTGGGCGGGAGAGTGAGGAAAAAGTCTACCTAATCCCCGGCGGTTTCCCACCCCCTGATCCGTGGGGATTTGTCGTCCCCCCGGGGTCAGTCGCGCCAGGCGTCCTTCCATCGGGTGTACTCGACCGCCGGGATGCCCGCAGCTTCCAGGACGTCCAGGCCGAGCGGCAGTCGGTATCGGTTCCGGTAGAAGACGTGGGTGACGTTGGCCTGAACCATGAGCTTGGCACACATGACGCACGGACTCGCGGTCACGAAGACGACCTTGTCGCGGAGCGCGCCCGGGGACTTGGCCAGCGCATTCATCTCCGAGTGGATGCAGCCACACTTTCCCGGCTCGTCGGTGTCGCAGCGGTTGGCGAAGCCGCGGGCGTTTCCGTTGTACCCGATGGCCACGACGTTCTGGAGTCGGGCATCGGTGATCACCGTGCCCACCTGCAGGCGCGCGCACGTCGAGCGCTTGGCCAGTTCCTCGGCCATGCGCATGTACACCTCGTAGAGCGGGGGTCGGGTCGGCGTCCCGTCCTCGGGCATCGGCTCGTCCGTGAGGTTGAGCGGATGCCGGTTCTCTTCGACGCCGTCCTTGGGCCAGAGTGTCATCGCCACCTCAATCCACCGAGGAAGACCCGGGCCTGCAGGTACTCGACCGGGGCCCAATCGTCGGTCAGCGGGCGGCCGGCGGGCTCGATCGGAGCTTCCGACCACGCCAGTTCGCGATGCACCCGAGCCCTCGCGCCCACGACGACGAGGTTCTGCGTGGCACCCAGGTCGACGTCGGGCGAAGCGCGGTACAGACGCACATCCTCGAAGACCTCGTGTAGGGTCGCGGAGAGCCTGGCCAGGAAGGTGCTCCCGCCGCCCTCCAGAGGGGAGAGGACGTTGGCCATGAAGATCCCGTCCTCGGTCATGCGCGCCGCCATGTCGGCCAGGGCCTCCCGTGTCACCATCGTCCACGGCACAGTGACGAGATGATCAAAGACATCGAGGTAGACGAGGTCGTACGACGGTCCCTCCTGACGGAGGACCAGGCGGGCATCGTCGTGGATGACCCGGATGTCGGGCCGTGGCTCCCAACCGTACGCGAAGTGCGCCTCGGCCAACTCGGTGACCAGAGGGTCGATCTCGATGACGTCGACCTCCGAACCGTAGTGGCGTACGAAGGCGGTGGGCAGCGTCAGGGCGGCCCCTCCCAGCACCAGAGCCCGCTCGGGTCGGAGCGCCAGCGAGTCCATGATCTCCAGGCTGACCTTGGCATAGGCGTGGGCAGGCTCGCCGTCGTCCGCATACTCCGCAGACGACGAGCCCCCGTTCTGCCACAACTCTCGGACGAGTCTACCGTCCGGCCACGTCCGCTCCGTCACGGAGACGGCCGCATACAAGCTCTGGCCGTCGTAGAGCGCGTCAGCCGGCGAGCCCGCCGCCAGCGCACCGAGGACCGGAAGGACGACCACCGCCGCATAGCTCTTCCGATCCGCTGCGGCGCTTCCCAGCAGTCGGTCTGCGGCGAGCCCGAGCACGATCAGCACCGCCGCGGTCGCTCCGAGCAGCACCGTCACCGGCATCAACGGGAGCAGGAGGAAGCCCGTGCAGAACGAGCCGAAGATCGAGCCCGCGGTGGCCGCTGCGCTGAGGTCACCCGCGCGGCGCCCCACGTTGTCGAGGCTCTCCGTATCGGCCTGCACGAGGAAGGGCACGACGGCACCGAGACAGAGGACGGGCGGTGCAAAAAGAATCAGGGCGCTCGCTACGGCACCCGGCACGAAGCCGAGGAGTTGGCGCGCCGCGATCGGGACCCCGGCCCCGAGCACGGGGAGCACACCGGTGAAGCCCGCCACGATCAGGACCCGGGAGAGCGGCACCTTCCCGGCGTCCGCCAGCCGTCCACCGAGGTGACTCCCGACCGCGAGCGCCGCCAGGATGACCCCGATCACGGCCGTCCACGGCACGACCGACAGTCCGTACACGGGTGCAATGAGTCGGGCCCCGGCAATCTCGATGACGAGTACCGAAAAGCCCGATCCGAAGGCCAGCGCGAACAAACCACTCCGTCGTGACATGGCGCCGAAGATCAGGGTGCCGCGGCCACGATGTCCAGCAGCTCCGAGATCGTCGTGCGCCCCCGGTCCTTCGCGTACCACCGTCGCACCACCTTGTAACGGTCCGGAGAGGGCATCGAGAGGCCCTCGCTCAGGACCCACGACTGGATCTCCGCCGGGCGCGGACCCCACCACCCGACCTCCTCGAACGCCTCGTCGTAGACGATCACGATGGGGATCGAGCGGCTGCGGCCGTTCGTCAGGTGGGCATCCATGATGTCGAGGTTCTCGTCCCGACCGAGGACACGGAAATCCCACCCGGCCTCGTCGGCCAACCGCGCCAGGACGGGCAGTGTATTGACGGCGTCTCCGCACCAGTCCTCGGACAGCGCCAGGAGGTGCCAGCCGTCGGGGAGGGCCCGCGCCTCCTCGACCAGGTCGTCGGGAAGCCGAACGCGCTCGTGCACGCCGTGCCACAACTCGCGGTTCTTCACCACCGTCTCGAGGTACTGCTCGAAGGTGAGGGCCGCCTCGAATCGCTCGCGATTCACCGTGCTGTTCATGCTCCGCTCGTGGGAAAGGGCCACCCGAGCCGAAGCTGCGGTGGCCGGGGTAGTATCGTCGTTCGCCCTCCGAATCCGAACGGGTTCCCGGTATCGTGGTGTGGAAAGCCCGAGCCGGCCGCGGCCGTAGCTTCAGGAGTCGGGGTGGGGAGAACCGTGAGGCGCACGATGTCGAAGCGAAGGCAGCCACGATCGATGGTTCGGAGCGGGGTGTGGCTCGTTGGCGCGACCCTGGTCACGACCCTCGCGGCCTGCGAGAGCGCACCGACGGGCGTCGCGCCCGCCGAGTCCGTCGATCTCGCTACGCCGTGGACGGTCACGGACCCCGCGGTCGTAGGAGTCGACGAGAACCGCCTCTTCCTGGCCGGCCGGACCGCCGAGGGCATCGATCGGCTTCAAAACCTCCTGATCGTGCGCCGGGGACGCGTCGTCTACGATCGGTACTACGGAGAGATGGAGCGAGACTCGCTGGCGGACGGCCGCTCGATCACCAAGAGTGTCTTGGCTACCCTCGTCGGCATCGCCATCGAGAGCGGGGCCATCGACGACATCGACGATCCGATCACCCAGTACCTGCGCGGCCCGCGCTTCCGCGTACGCGTCGAACACCGCGCCGTCACGGTCCGACGCCTACTCCAGATGACGAGCGGCATCGAATGGTCCGAGACCAACGGCCCGGACTACGGCGTCTGGATCCAGTCGCCCGACCACGAGAACGCCGTTCTCGACCGCGCCGTCGTCGACCCCGGAAGCACCTTCCGATACAACTCCGGTGCGGTGCATCTCCTCGGAGTGCTCCTCCAGGAAGCCGTCGGCCGCCCGTTGCCGGAGTACGCGGACGAGGTCCTGTTCGCGCCCCTGGGGATCCGCGACGTGCGCTGGGAGGGGCTCGGCGGCGACTACGTGAACGGTGGCTCCGGAATCGACCTCCGTCCGCGGGACCTCGCCCGGATCGGTCAGCTGTATCTCCAGGACGGCTTCTCCGGAAACAGGCGCCTCCTGCCCGAGGGATGGGCCACGGAAGCCACCCTTCCGCACCGCGACGACCTCGGCTCGTACGGGCCGATCGAGCGACTCGGCTACGGCTACCTCTGGTGGACCGACCTGACCCGGGGCGCCTACCTGGCGTGGGGGTGGGGCGGGCAGTTCGTCTACGTCGTGCCCGCCGAAGACCTCGTCGTCGTGGCGACGACGAGGTGGTCCGGCCTTTCCGGTAGCGCCAGCCGTCAGCTGGCCACCGAGGTGCTGAGCCTGATCACCGGCCCCGTGCTCGGCGCCCTCGACTAGGGGACCGGAAGAGCACCCGGCACCCCTCGCGCCCGACGATCCGGTCCGTTACTTGGCCGCCGCCGGCTGGTTCGCCTTCTTGGCCGCCTTCTTCCGCTGGTTCGGATCGAGGATCCGCTTGCGCAGGCGAATAGCGTCGGGCGTCACCTCGATCAGCTCGTCGTCCTGGATGAACTCCAGCGCCAACTCGAGTGTGATCTGCCGCGGCGGCTCGAGCTTGATGTTCTCGTCCGACGCGGTGGTCCGCATGTTCGTGAGCTTCTTCTCCTTGCTCACGTTCACGTCCATGTCGTCGGTTCGGCTGTTCTCCCCGACGATCATCCCGCCGTACGCCTCGTCACCCGGCTTCACGAAGAGGGTGGCCCGCTCCTGAAGCCCGAAGAGGGCGAAGCCGACGGCCTTGCCCGCACGGTCCGCCACGAGCACACCCCGCGTGCGGCCCTTGATCGGACCGGCCCACGGACCCCACTCGTGGAAGTTGTGGTGCAGGATGCCCTCGCCGCGGGTGTCCGTCATGAATTCCGAGCGATACCCGAAGAGCCCGCGCGCCGGAATCTTGAAGCGAAGGCGGGTCGTCCCGGAGTCGCCCATCGGCTTCATCTCCGTCATCTCACCCTTCCGCGGCCCGAGCTTCTCGATCACGGTTCCGACCATGTCCGAGGGGACCTCGACCACGGCCTCCTCGTACGGCTCCTGGAGCCCGTCGTCGGCGGACTTCCGCGTGATCACACGCGGGCGCGACACCTGGAACTCGTAGCCCTCCCGGCGCATCGTCTCCATGAGGATGGTCAGGTGCAACTCACCCCGACCGCTCACGGTGAAGGTGTCCGGGAGTTCCGTCTCCGCCACACGGAGCGCCACGTTTCGCTCGAGCTCGTTGAGGAGGCGCTCGCGCACCTGGCGGGTCGTCACGAACTTGCCGACCTGCCCGGCGAAGGGAGAGTTGTTGACCGTGAAGTCGACCGACAGCGTCGGCTCCTCGACGGCGATACCTTTCAGCCGATCGCGCTCCTCGGGATCGGTGACCGTCTTGCCGATCTCGACGCCTTCGAGGCCGGCCAACGCCACGATGTCACCCGCTTCGGCCTCCTCGACCTCGATACGGTCGAGTCCGCTGAAGGTGTAGAGCTTCGACACCCGCGAGCGTTCGAACTCCTCGGCCGCTTCGACACGCCCGGCATCACCCAGGGAGAGGAGGGCGACCGGGTCACCGACCCGCACCCGCCCACGCTCGATCCGGCCGATCGCGATACGCCCGACGTACGCCGAGTGGTCGAGTGTCGAGATGAGCATCTGGAACGTCCCCTCCGGATCGGTGCTCGGAGCCGGAAAGTGTGAGACGATCATGTCGAAGAGCGGCGAGAGGTCACCGCCGCCGGCTTCGGGCTCCTCGGCCGCCCAACCGTCGCGACCGACCGCGTACAGGAAGGGCGCATCCAGCTGCTCGTCGGTCGCCTCGAGATCCATGAAGAGTTCGAGCACCTCGTCGTGCACCTCGTGCGGACGGGCGTCGCCTCGATCCACCTTGTTGATCACGACGAGTGGGAGGATGCCCAACTCCAACGCCTTCCGGGTCACGAAGCGCGTCTGGGGCATCGGCCCCTCCGCCGCGTCGACCAGGAGGACCACTCCGTCGACCATCCGGAGGATGCGCTCGACCTCTCCACCGAAGTCCGCGTGCCCGGGCGTGTCGACGATGTTGATCTTCACGTCGCCCCACTGCACGGCCGTGTTCTTGGCCAGGATCGTGATGCCCCGCTCCTTCTCCAGCGGGTTCGAGTCCATGACCCGTTCTTCGACGGCCTGGTTTTCGCGGAAGACTCCGGCCTGACCGAACATCTGGTCGACGAGAGTCGTTTTTCCGTGATCGACGTGCGCGATGATCGCGATGTTGCGGATGGACATACGTGGCGGGTCCGAGCGGACGGTGCGCGCACAGACACGCCGGGAATCGGCGTCGGCACGACGAGGAAGTACTGGGCGGCGAAAAGTAACGGCCGAACCGCGAAGGCTGTAGCCGGGTCGCGCCTTTACCGCCGTCCGAGAAGGGGGATGGACCGCATGAAGCCGTCCCAACTCTCGCGGAAGTCCGCCCGGCCGGGGTCGCCGTCGTCGGGTCGACGGAAGGCTTCGACCACGAACGCCAGGACGATGCCGAGCATACCGCCGAGGATCAGTCCGATGAGGGTGCTGAGCACCCGACCCCGCGGATCGTTCTCCGGGGGAAGGAAGGGCTCCTGGAGGATCGTGATCACGGGCGTGTCCCGAACCTCGGCGATCTCCGCCTGGACGAAAGACTGGACCAGGGTCGTCAGGACCGAGGAGCGGTGGGACACCTCGCGCGCCATCGCGGCCTGGCGGAACTGCAGGAGGGGCGAATTCTCCCACTGCCGGTTCTGCTCGAGGAAGACGCGCAGCGAGTCCTCGGCTGCCTTGAGGTCGGCCTCCGCCGCCGCGACCCGCCCTTCGATGAACGTCCGCTCCGCCGCCGCCTGGGACTGACGGGTGTCCATGTTGAAGCGGGCGACCTCGGCCAGTAGCACCTCGACGATGGCCACCGACAGGTCCGGCCACTCGGTCGTGACCGAAAGCGTGACCGTACCCGTCTCACGGCCGGTCGAGACCGACACCGCCTCTTCGCGTAGCCAGCGGATCGTCTCCTTGTCGCGGATGGCCTCTGTCGGCTCTTCGATCTCCAGCAGGTCCTTCAGGAGGACCGACCCGTGTTCCGCGACGTCGTAGGTCTCGGTCGCGGCCCGGCTGAGGATCTCGCGCGAGGTGACGAGTTCGGTGTAGAAGGCAGGCGACGCCTCTTCCCCGCCGCCCGGCACGCTCACTCCGAACTGGGTGGCCAGTGCCATCAGCTGCGAGCTGCTCGCCTCCGACCCCTGGGGCCGGAACGCCGCCGAAGTCGTGTATTGGAGGGGCCGAAAGTGCGAGAATGCGGCCGCCGCCGCTCCGAGAACGAGGGCCGTCACGATGATCGTTCCCCGGCGCCGGACCAACACGGCGAGCACCTCCCAGAGGGAGATCTCGTCATCCATGGGAGTGCGGTGCTGGGTGCTCGGTTCGGTCATCTGCTCGTCGTCGGGAGCGTCCGGGGCTTGCGCCCGGCCGATCGCAGTATCGCCATGCCCGCACCCACAGAGCAACCCGATTCTTCTACCGGGGTAGGCCCCATCGATCACCGTAGTCACGCATCGTCGGAGTTGCCCCCGTGCGCGTCACCGCCCCCGTTCTCGCCCTGTCCGCCATCGCCCTCCTACCCGCCACTTCAGCGGCCCAGGACGCCCGCCCCGAGATGGCGGCCGAAGTGCGCGCCCTCTTCGAGAATCCGGCCGTTGCCGAGGCGATCCAACTCGCCAAAGAACACGACGGATGGGCGCTCGAACGCCTGATCGAGCTGACGGAGATCCCGGCGCCTCCCTTCATGGAAGATGAGCGGGGTGTCCGATTCGGCGAACTTCTCACCGAACTCGGCGCCGACTCGGTGTGGACGGACGAGGAAGGCAATGTGATCGGTCTGCGGAGAGGCCGGACCGGCGACCGCACCATCGGCTTCGGCGGACACCTCGATACCGTCTTCCCGGAGGGGACCGACGTGACGGTCCGGCAGGTGGCCGACACCCTGTTCGCACCCGGGATCGGTGACGATACACGCGGCCTGGTCGTGGTCCTCTCCGTCCTGCGCGCCCTGGAGGAAGCCGGAGTCGAAACGGAGGACGATGTGCTCTTCGTCGGCGTCGTCGGTGAGGAGGGCCTCGGAGACCTGCGCGGCATGAAGTACCTCTACCGCGAGGGTGGCATCCAGCCCGACGTGTGGATCGACGTCGACGGAGGTGGCCTCGGACGCGTCGTCTCGATGGGCCTCGGTTCGGTCCGCTACCGGGTGACCTTCAAGGGGCCCGGCGGTCACTCGTGGGGTGCCTTCGGCACGGCCAACCCCGCCCACGCGCAGAGCCGTGCGGTCCGATACTTCCAGGACGTCGCCGACACCCTCACCCGGTCCTGGCCGCCGACGAGCTACAACGTCGGCCGGATGGGCGGGGGCACGTCGATCAACTCGATCCCCTTCGAGACGTGGATCGAGGTCGACATGCGCTCGGAGAGTCCAGCGAGTCTCCGGCGGATCGAAGCCGCCTTCCTCGAGGCCATGGATCGCGGCGTGCGGGAGGAGAACGAACTGCGCCGCGAAGGTGAGCCGCTGACGGTCGACAAAGACAAGATCGGCGACCGTCCGTCGGGGGAGATGAGCCCGGAGAACCCGCTCATCCAGCGCGCCCTGGCCGCGACCGCGCTGTTCGGAGCCCGGCCGACCCTGGCACGCTCGTCGACCGACTCGAACGTCCCGATCGCGAACGGGGTCCCCGCCGTCACCCTCGGCCGGGGTGGGGTCAGCGCCAACGGACACGCCCCCGACGAGTACTGGATCAACCGCGAGGCGTGGCTGGCCGTGCAGCGCGCGCTCCTCGTCGTGGTGGCGGAAGCGGGCTTCGCCGG
>JAUIKL010000280.1 GCA_030430625.1 Gemmatimonadota bacterium | reverse complement strand
TGACACCTTCGGCCATGCAGTCGATCAGCGTCTGCATCTCGTCGCGCTCCTGCCCCAACTCGGAGAGGCGCGTGCGCAGCTCGTCGGTCAGCCGGTTGAAAGCGATGGCGAGGTCCTCGAGCTCGGCCACGCGGCTCGTCGGGACCTTCGTGGTGAAGTCACCCTTGGCCAGCTGACCTGCGCGCTCCGCGAGCGCCACGAGCGGCCGCGTGAACGCCTTGCTCAGCGCGAACGCCGCTGCCAGCGCGAGCACCATGACGAGCAGTCCGATCACCGCGATGGTGTTTCGCAGGTCGCTGACCGCCTTGTCGATCTCCTCGATCGGCGTCGCGATCCGGATGATCACGGGCTCGCCGTTCACGTCGGCGACCCGCGCCCCGTACAGGAGCGGCCTTCCGACCGTCGAACTCACGCGCTGGGCAAAGGCCACGGAGTCTCCGGCCACGACTCCGTCGACCTCGGGCCGCCCGAGGTGATTCTCGACGTCGGGCAGTCGGCCGGGCTCCACGTACGAATCCCCGACCACTGTCCCGTCCAGGCGGATGAACGTCACCCGGTTCGAGATCCGCGCCGTGATCAGTCGAGCCAGGGCGTCGCGGTCCTCCGTGGGGGCGACTTCGGCCAGGGCGTGAGCCAGGTTGAGCTGGCGGGTCAACTCGACGCGATAGATCGACGTCAGTTCACCGCGGAGACCCGCACCCGTGAGGAGGACGATCAGGGCCAGCAGGAGACCGATGACCCCCAGGAACCCCGCAAAGAGGGGGTGATGGACCTGGAGCCTCACGCTCTCCCCCCGGTCACCCTGTTACTCCACCCCTTCGGGCACCTTGAGGCGATAGCCGAAGCCGCGCACCGTTTTGATCCAGTCCCCGACCGGGCCGAGTTTGGCCCGCAGGCGCCGGACATGCATGTCGACGGTCCGAGTCTGGATCCGATCCGAGACACCCGCTTCGACGGCCCACGCCTTCTCGAGCAGCTGCTTGCGGCTCTGCGTACGCCCGCGGCGCTCCATGAGCACCTGGAGGAGTCGGAACTCGGTCGGCGTGAGGTTCAACTCCTCGTCGTCGATCGTGCTGCGGTGTGAGTCGACGTCCAGGCGGATGGGGCCGGCCCGGAGGATGCGCCCACCGGAGGCGTTCGACGAATCGTGCATCCGCCGCAGGATCGCCTGGACCCGAAGGACCAATTCCCGAGGGCTGAAGGGCTTGGTCAGGTAGTCGTCCGCACCCAACTCGAGCCCCTCGATCCGGTCCTCCTGCTCCCGCTTGGCGGTCAGCATGAGGACGGGGAGCGTGGCGGTAGCGGCCTCGGCACGAAGCCGGACGAGGACCTCGTCCCCGGACAGCCCGGGGAGCATCCGGTCCAGGACCAGGAGGTCCGGGATTTCGCGCTCCACGGCTTCCAGCGCTTCGTTGCCGTTACCGGCGGTGGCCACACGGAAGCCTTCGCGGGTCAGTTGATACGCAATCAACGCCGCAATATCGGGCTCGTCCTCGACGACGAGAACTCTCGGCACCGTGGCCGATTTCGTGGCTTCCATGATGTCTTCAGCGAGGGTATTCATCGGCCTGATTCCGTAAGCGCCGCGATCCGGTGATCGCGACGCAGCGCGATCAAACGGCCTTGCAGAGCGCTTCCAGCTCTCCTTCGGTAAGGGTGTGGTCCGTTCGTTTCGCCGCGGTGAAGATCCGATCGCACAGATCGGCATCGTCCGCGTCGTACCCGCGTTCCCGCAACCAGAACTTCACGTTCGAAAGCCCCGACATCGGGCCGATTTCGATCAGCTGACGGCGTCCGACCATCGACGCCGGTATGGCCGAGTAGATGCGATCGGCCAGCCAGGCATCGCCTTTCTCCTGCGCCTTCGCGATCGCCGCGGCGTGTACGCCCGTCCCCGTCCGGAAAGCGTCGTGGCCCACGACTGGATACGAGTGGACGATCGGCACCTGGCACGCATCCGCGGTGAGCTGACAGTACTCGGGGAGCATCGTCAGGTCGGCGTCGTGGGCACCGAGCAACTTCAAGTTCACGAGGAGAAGATCCATCTCGGTGTTGCCCGAGCGCTCTCCGATCCCCAGAGCGGTGCCGTGCACACGCGTGGCCCCGGCCTCGATCGCAGCCAAGGTGTTGGCGATCCCCAGGCCCCGATCCCGGTGTCCGTGCCAGTCGACGCCGATCTCCTCCCCCGAGGGCTCGACGATCTCCTCGATCACGAAGCGGATGAGGGCGCGCACCCCGTGGGGTGTCGCATGCCCGACGGTGTCCGCCACACACAGCCGCTTCGCCCCGCACTCGATGGCCAGGGAGTACACGGCCTTCAGCACGTCCGGATGGGCGCGCGTCGTGTCCTCCGTCACCATCATGACGGGTAGGCCCTCGGCCACCGCGAAGCGTACGGAGTCCTCCGTGGCCTTCAGCAGGCGGGCGAGATCCCAGTTCTCGGCGAACAGCCGAATCGGCGACGAGCCGAGGAAGGTGCATGCCTCGATCGGAAGCCCGAGCTGCTGACTGATCTCCGCGATGGGTCGAATGTCGGCCACGACGGTCCGGGCCGCGCAGTTCGCTTCGATGTCGAGCTTCGACGAGACGATCTCCCGCGCCAACTCGGTGACCGCCTCCACCGCCCGCGGTCCGGCACCCGGCAACCCGATATCGGCCGTGTGGATACCCAGCCGATCCATCAGGTGCAGCAGCCGGATCTTGTCTTCGATCGGGGGATCGACCACCGACGGATTCTGAAGGCCGTCCCTCAGCGTCTCGTCGTCGAACTCGACGTGGGCCGAGGTCCAATCGAAGGCGGCGTCCGCCTCGTTCCAGTCGTGAATGAGGGTCTGCTCGTCCATGCTCCCCGCCCGTGAGGGGGACTGAAGCCCCCTGACCTATACACTTGAAGATACGGCGGGTCGGACGGCTGGTCATCTTTCGAACCCGCCGCGCACGGTTCAGCTGGTGCCGGCGCCCCGATACGGACGCGGCTCTTCGTCGTAGTATCGGAACAGCTTCCGCCCACCACCACGCACGAGCACGTCCTTGAACGCCTGGACTTCCCAGAGCTCCGGGGA
>JAUIKL010000279.1 GCA_030430625.1 Gemmatimonadota bacterium | reverse complement strand
TCGATCTCTTCGATCCACACGTCTTTGGCCAGGACGGCGTTGAGTGAGGTGCGGAGGCGGTCGGCCGTCCAGCGAGCGGCGGGGAGGTCGGCTGCAGCGACCTGGCCGGTGGCGTGGACCCCGGTATCGGTCCGCCCCGAACCGATCACTGCGGTCGGGCGATCGGCCAGTCGGCTCAGGGCTGCTTCGAGTTCACCCTGAACCGTGCGCTGGTCGGGTTGCACCTGCCAGCCGTGAAAGCCGGAACCGTCGTAGTGGACGGTCATCCGGAAGCGGGTGTTCTCTGGGGCGTCCACGGCGAAAAGGTAGATCCGGCCCGGTCGATGTCAACTCGCGCAGGTCGTGTGCGATTGACCCGTAAGCCGCATGATCATTAGGCTTCTGGCCTCTCGGCCGGCGCAGTCGCGGTCGACCCCGATCGTGGAGAGCCGACGCGTGCGACAAGGTGTGGATACGAACGATCTGACAGCCGCCCTCGAGACCGTGTCCGAGGGGGGGCGGCTCTCCGTGGAGGAGGCCGAGGGGGCATTTCGCGCCTTCATCTCGGGGTCGGCCAGCGAAGTGCAGATGGCCGGCCTGCTCATCGGACTCCAGGCTCGCGGGCCGACGTCCGACGAGGTCGCCGGGGGGGTGCGTGCCCTGCGCAGCGAGATGGTACCGGTCCACTCGTCCGACCCCGACGTGCTGGTCGATACGGCGGGGACCGGTGGGGGAACCGTCACGACGTTCAACATCTCCACCGCAGCCGCCTTCGTGGTGGCGGGCGCGGGGGCGCGGGTCGCCAAGCACGGGAACCGGTCGTTCACCTCTCGGAGCGGGAGCGCTGACGTGCTCGAGGCCCTCGGCGTGCGGATCGACCTGACCGCCGATCAGATGGGGACGGTCCTGGACGAGGCGGGGATCGTCTTCATGTTCGCCCCCCTCCTGCACCCGGCCATGAGACACGTCGGTCCCGTGCGTCGTGGTCTCGGGGTCCGGACGATCATGAACGTGCTGGGGCCGCTGACCAATCCCGCGGGCGCCCGCCGCCAGGTCATCGGCGTGGCCGACCCGAAGCTTCTCGACCTGGTGCCCGAAGCGCTTCGCTCCCTGGGACATCTTCGCGCGCTCGTCGTACACGGTGAGGCCGGCCTCGACGAGGTGTCTCCGTTGGGCGCGACGAAGGTCGCCGAACTCGAGGGGGGACGGATTCGGGAGTACCGCCTCACCCTCGACGATGTCGGTCTCGAGCCGGTCGATCCGGCCGCGCTCGCCGGGGGCGAGCCGGTCGACAACGCTCGGATCGTTCGAGCCGTGCTGGCCGGGGAAGGGGGTGCTCCGCGAAGCGCCGTCGTGTTGAACGCAGCTGCAGCGATCCTGGTCGCGGATCGAGCGGACGACTGGCCTTCGGCGGTGGCGTTGGCCCAGGAGGTCATCGACGACGGTCGAGCGGCAGCCGCCCTGGATCGGCTGGCCGCCGCGTCGAACGCCGTCGACTGAGGGGCGTTCGCTCCCCCTCAGTACTTCCGGATCACCCCGACGACTACACCCTGGATGCGGACCTCGTCCGCGGCGACGTAGATCGGATCCATGGTCGGATTGGCCGGCTGGAGCCGAATCCGACCTCCGGGCTCGCGATAGAGCTTCTTTACCGTGGCGGCCTCGTCGGCGACCAGTGCGACGACCATCTGTCCGTCTTCGGCCCGATCCTGGGCCTGGACGACGATGTAGTCGCCGTCGCGGATCTGCTCCTCGATCATCGAGTTCCCCTCGACCCGCAGGACGTAGTTGTCCTGTCGACGCCGCACCATGTCGGGCGGCACCGCCAGCGTCTCCGGCGTCGAGATGGCCTCGATCGGGAGACCGGCCGCGACCGAACCGAGGAGGGGCAGCTCCAGGGAGGGCGTCCCCGTTTCTCGGCCGACCATCTCGATCGACCGGCTCTCGTTGTAGGACTTCCGGATGTATCCCTTGCGCTCCAGATTGCTCAGGTGCTCATGCACCGTCGCAAGCGAAGAGTATCCGAAGGACTCGGCGATTTCCTCGAAACTCGGGGCGTAGCCCTGGTCGTCGATGAACGACTCGATGTAGTCGAGGATTTCTTTCTGACGCTTCGTGAGGGGCATGACGCCCTCCGTCCCGGTGGGAAACCCGAATAGGAACCGAATCAGGTTACCCGAACGTTGCCCGAAACGCAAGGCTACGACTCGCTTCCCGGGATCCTGGCCGAGATCGTGGCGCACAAGCGCACCGAACTCGAGGCCCTGTCGACCCGGATGGATGCCGTCGAACGGGCCATCGAGACCGCCAGGCCTCCGCTCGACTTCAGCGCCGCGCTGCGCGCGCCGGCTCACGTGGGTCTGATTGCCGAGTGCAAGCGGCGGTCCCCCGGTGCCGGCGACATTCGGCCCGATCTGGACCCGGTGGCACTGACGCGGAGCTATGCGCAGAACGGGGCAACGGCCCTGTCGGTCTTGACCGACGAGCGCTTCTTCGGCGGCTCACTCGACGACCTCCGAAACGTCAGCCGGACCGTGTCGATCCCGGTCCTGCGTAAGGATTTCACGCTCGAGACCCCCCACGTGCTGGAGGCGCGCTCCGCCGGAGCCGACGCCATTCTCCTGATCGTGAGAATTCTGGACGACGACGCACTCCGGAGGCTGACCACGGCCAGCCACGCGCTCGGTATGGCCGTCCTCACCGAGGTGCACGACGAACGGGAGTTGGATCGTGCGCTAGCGGCCGGCGCCACGATCGTCGGCATCAACAACCGAGACCTCTCGACCTTCACGACCGACCTGGCCACGACCGCGCGCCTCATGGAGCAGTTGCCGCCGTCGGTCACCGTCGTGTCCGAGAGCGGCATCCGCTCCCGCTCCGACGTCGAGCGCCTCGGCGGCCGTGGTGTGGACGCGATCCTCGTCGGTGAGGCGCTCCTGTCCGCACCCGACCCGGGCGCGGCCGCCGCCGAATTGTCCGGCGTTCCCCGGGTGGAGCGAACCGTTGAGTGACGGGTTGAGGGTCAAGATCTGCGGCCTCACCCGACCCGAGGACGCGGCGCGCGCGGAGGAGGCCGGCGCCGACTTCATCGGGGCCGTGCTCTCGCCTCAC
>JAUIKL010000041.1 GCA_030430625.1 Gemmatimonadota bacterium | reverse complement strand
GCCGGCGGGGAAGACCTGGGGAGTGTGGGCATGCCAGGTCCGCGATCGGTCGAGCGACCCCGCGACCCTCCCGTCGGGTCCGACCTCCTTCATCGTGTCGATCGCCGGGCACCCGGCCACGACACCGACCCCCTCCGCAGCCCGCTCGATACACCTCGCCAGGACCTCTCCGGTCAGCAGGGGTCGAGCGGCGTCGTGGATCGCGACGAGGTCGACGTCACCGGGAAGAGCGGCGACTCCGTTGCGCACCGAGGCGGTCCGGCTCGCTCCCCCCTGCACCAGGGCGACCCGGGGGGCCAGATCGGCCAACCAGGCCGGGGGCGCCTCGACGAGCGCGGGCCCTCCCACCACGACGATCGATCCGACCCGCGACTCGGCCAGGAAGGGGCGCAACGCGTGGAGGAGGAGCGGTTCGCCCGCCACCTCCAGGAGCGCCTTGTGGACCCCGCCCATGCGCTGCCCCGTGCCCGCTGCAGGGACGACGACGCCGACGGTGACCGCCGCAGCGCCGGTGGCTCGGGTGTTCACGACCCGAAGCCGTCTCCCCCGCCCGGGCTGTTGTCGAAAGCCGCCGATTCGAAGCGGGTGTATTCCTTCTGGAAGACGAGCGGGACGACGCCCGTGGGCCCGTTTCGCTGCTTGGCGATGATCAACTCGGCTTTGCCCTCCATCTCCGCGCGGTTCTCCGCCGAAGCGTAGTACTCGGGCCGGAAGAGGAACATGACCAGATCGGCATCCTGCTCGATCGAGCCCGACTCGCGGAGATCCGACAGCATCGGCCGCTTGTCCGTCCGTTGTTCCGGCCCTCGACTGAGCTGGGAGAGTGCGATCAGCGGGACTTCCAGTTCACGGGCCAAACCCTTCAATCCGCGTGAGATCTGACTGACCTCCTGAACCCGGGACTCCGACTTGCCGACACCGGACATCAGCTGCATGTAGTCGATCATGAGCAACCCGAGCTCGCGGCCGTCGGCCTGAAGGTCGGACTTCATCCGACGCGCCTTCGCCCGAATCTCGAGCACGTTGGCGCCGGGTTGATCGTCGATCCAGATCGGGGCCGTGTTCAGGTGGCCGGCCGCGTTCCCGAGCCGCTCGTGCTCTTCGCGAGAAAGGCGCCCTCGCCGGAGGTTCTGCGCATCGACCCGCCCCTCGGAGCAGAGCAGGCGAGAGAGGAGCTGGGGCGACGACATCTCGAGAGAGAAGATCCCGACCGCGCGCTGATGCTGGATGGCCGCCGTCGCCGCGACGTTGAGCGCGAAGGCGGTCTTACCCATGGAGGGGCGGGCCGCGATGATGCACAGATCACCCTTCTGGAGCCCCGTCGTCATCCGGTCGAGGTCGACGAAGCCGGTCGGTACGCCGGTGACACCCGACTTCGACTCCTGGAGCTTCTCGATGTGCTCGAAGGTCTGCCACAGGATCTCCTTGATCCACACGAAACCCTGTCGCTTCTGCCCTTCGGCCACCTGGAAGATCCGGGCCTCGGCGTGATCCAGGATCTCCTCGACCGACTGCTCACCCTGATCCTGTGCATCCTGGATGATGTGGGTGGCCTGTTCGATGAGGCGGCGCAGCAACGCCTTCTCCCGAACGATCTTCAGGTGGTACTCGACGTTGGCCGCCGTGGGAACGGCGTCCACCAGTCGACCGATGTACTCCACCCCACCGGCCGACTCGAGCTCACCGTGCTTCTTGAGCTCTTCCACCACGGTGACGGGATCGATCACCGGCGCGTTCTGGAAGACACGGACCATCGCGCGGAAGACCTTCCGGTTTTCGCTGCGATAGAACATGGCGTCGCTGACGATCTCCAGCGCCTTGTCCACCGCTGCGCGGTCGATCAGCATCCCCCCGAGAACCGACATCTCCGCCTCCAGACTGTAGGGCGGATCTCGGTCGAAGGTGGTGTCGGGGAAGAGTGGAGAGGCTTCCATGCACTCGGAGTCGTGGGCCGAAAAGGGATGTGAAGCTAGCGCCTCCGACCGACCCCGTCACGCTCTCGTGGCCGCCCCACGGGGCGCCGCGCAGCTTGTGCGCAGTCTATGCGCTCACGCTCCGTCCAGGACTCCGCGCAGGAGCTGGAGATCTTCCCAGAAGCTCCGCGTCCAGTTCGAGTTCCGGAGCAGTGCAGCCGGGTGGTAGGTCACGACGAGCGGCACGCCCTCGTAGCTGTGCACCGTGCCCCGGAGTCTGCCCAGCGAAGACTTCTCCTGGCCCGTCAGGAGACGGCCCGAAAAGGATCCCACGGCCAGTAGGGCGTCCGGGCCCACGAGTTCGATCTGCTTCCTCAGGAAAGGTGAACACGCCTCGATCTCGGCCGGTTGTGGATCCCGGTTTCCCGGGGGCCGACATTTGAGGACGTTCGCGATGTACACCGTCTCGGCCCGGCTCAGCCCGACCGTGGCCAGGAGGAGATCGAGGAACTGGCCCGCGGCCCCCACGAACGGGACCCCGGTCTTGTCCTCGTTGGCGCCGGGGGCCTCGCCGACCACCATCAAGCGAGCGGTCGGGTGTCCATCGGAGAAGACGACCTGCGTACGGCTCTCCGAGAGTCCGCACGCGGTGCATCCCATGGCCAACGCCCGCACCTCGTCGTACCCGTCGGGGAGAACGACCGGTAGGGTCCGATTCACCGCCGGTCGGGGAACCTCGGCCCGGTCGGGTTCGCCCCCCGAAGCGACCGGGGGCCTCGATACGGCGCGGGGCGTGGAGGTGGCAGGAGGCCCGGACGTGACTGGAGGCCCGGACGTGGCGGGTGGCCGGGACATGGTGCGAGGCCCGGCCGGCATCGTCCGACTGCGCCGCGCGGACTCGACGAGTCGAAGCGCCTCCTCCGACGTGATCGAGTCGAGGACGAGGTCGCGAGCCCCCATCTCGATGCGCTGGCGGAGCAGTCGGGCGCTTTCCGTCGCGTCGGGGCGGTCGCTCACCCCCCTACCCTCCCGACCGATCGGCCAGGAGTGCCCCCACACGATCCAGGATCTCCTCGGCTACCTCGGCCTTGGACTGGAGCGGGAGGGGCTCGGTCGAGCCGTCGGGGCGAACGATGGTCACCACGTTGGTGTCCGTGCCGAAGCCGGCTCCGTCCTCCGTGGCGTCGTTGGCCACGACGAGGTCGAGGCCCTTCCGCTCGAGCTTGCCGCGAGCGTTCTCGATCAGGTCGTCGGTCTCGAGTGCAAAACCCACCGCGATGCTCCCCGGCTTCCGGACGTCCCGGCTTCCCTTCGCGATATCCGGGTTCTCCTCCAGATGCACGGCCAACCCCTCGGGTGAGGCGGCCCGTTTGACCTTCGACCCCTTCGGGTCGGTCGGCCGAAAGTCGGCCACGGCCGCAGCGAAGATCGAGACGTCCATCTTGGCGATGACGTCACGGACGGCGCGATCCATCTCCACCGCGGTCCCGACACGCACGATCGAGACGCCATAGGGTGCGTCCAATGACGACGGACCCGACACCAGAGTCACCTCCGCTCCCCGCCGCCACGCGGCCTCCGCCAGTGCGTACCCCATCCGCCCGGACGAGCGGTTCCCGACGTAGCGCACGGGGTCGATCGGCTCCTGGGTGGGGCCCGCGGTGAGGAGAACGCGCCGCCCCGTGAAGTCGGGCGAACGCCCGAGGGCCCGACCGATGGCCTGTACGATCTGGGACGGCTCGATCATCCGACCCGGCCCCTCCCCCTCGCCGACCGCCAGTGCGCCCGCCACGGGACCCTCGACCGAGTAGCCCAGCTCGGTGTGTACGTGCTCGAGGTTCGCCTGGACCTGCCGGTGCGAGAACATCTTGTCGTTCATCGCCGGACACAGGACGACCGGAGCCCGGGTGGCCAGCAGCGTCGTGCACAGGAGGTCGTCGGCCCTGCCCTGGGCCGCACGGGCCAGGAAGTCGGCCGTCGCGGGGGCCACGCAGATCACGTCGGCTTCCCGGCCGAGCCGGATGTGCAGGGCCGCGCCCTCGGCCGAGAAGAGATCGGTGAGCGTCGGTCGGCCGGTGACGCCCTCGAAGGTGAGGGGCGCCACGAACTTCTGCGCGGATCGGGTCAGGACGACCTGGACTTCAGCGCCGAGGCGCGTGAGGTCCCGAGCCAGTTGAATCGACTTGTACGCGGCGATCCCACCGGTCACACCGAGAACCACCCGCGATCCCGTCCACGGGCGCCGTGGATGCAGGGGGGTGGTCACGGAGCGTCAGATCTCGTCGCGGCGCCGACGCTTGACCAGACGGTACTCGATCTGACCCGAGGTGAGCGCTTCGAGCGCACGCGTGGTCAGCTTCTTCTCCTCACCGAGCGGCATGGCGTCGCGCGGGAGTGCATTGAGCTCACGGGTGTACTTGGCGGCCACGAGGACGCCCAGGTACTTGCTCTCCGTGCCCGTGGCGACCTCGTTCGGGGTAAAGACTCTCATCGTACGTCCTGTTCGCTCGTCTCGTCGTGGTATTCGTCCTCGAGCAGGCGCTCGATGGCCAGCCCGAAGTCCTGAATGTCCGGCACGGGACCGTCCGGCCCGACACCGCGTTCGACGATCCCTCGGATCTCCTGGAGACACGTGTCGAGATCGTCGTTGACTACAACGTAGTCGAAGTCGGGCACGGCCTGTAGTTCGATGACCGCCGAGCGGAGCCGCCGCGTCACCTCCCGACGGTGTTCGGTCCCCCGCCCCACCAGCCGAAGCATCATGGCGTCGACCGACGGCGGGACGACGAAGATAAGCTTCGCGTCGGGAATCGAGTCGCGAATCTGGCGCGCCCCCTGAACGTCGATGTCGAGGACTACGTGTCGGCCCGCGCGGGCCGCTTCGTCGATCGAGGCGCGCAGCGTGCCGTAGTAGCGTCCGTGCACACGCGCCCACTCCGCAAAGTGGCCGGCCTCGATCCGCTCCTCGAAGTCGGTCTCGGACAAGAAGTGATAGTCCACGCCGTCCACCTCGCCGATTCTCGGGGGGCGCGTCGTGGCCGAGATCGAGAAGACGTACCGGTCCGAATCGTCGAGGAGTCGGCGCGCCAGGGTCGTCTTCCCCGTGCCACTCGTGGCCGCCAGGACGACCGGTTCGGCGCGCTCGCTCACTCGACGTTCTCGATCTGCTCGCGGAGCCGCTCGATCTCTTCCTTGATCGACACCGACGCCTGGCCGACCTCGGCGTCGTTGGCCTTCGACCCGATCGTGTTCGCTTCGCGGTGCATCTCCTGCACCAGGAAGCCGAGCCGCTTGCCGACGGGGTCCGAACCGTCCCCGTCGAGGGCCTCCGAAAAGAGCTCGATGTGGGACCGGAAGCGGACGACCTCCTCGTTCAGATCCCACTTCTCGGCCAGAAAGGCGATCTCGCGCGCCAGACGCTCCTCGTCGACGTCGACCTGTTCGCTGAGTTCGGAGACCGCCTCCCGCAGCCGGTCCCGATGCTCGACGAGCCGTTCGGGCGCCCTTCGCTCGACCGTATCGAGGTGGACTCGAATGGCCGACAACCGTTCCCGGAGGTCGGCCTCGAGGCGCTCACCTTCCTGGAGCCGCATCGCGGCGCACGCCTCGGCAGCGCGGCGGGTCAACGCCACGACGTCCTCGACCTCGACGCCCGCGGTTCGATCGCCCTCCGGAGCGCGAAACAGGTCGGTGAAGCGCGCCATCATCGCCAGGTCGGGCTCCCCTCCGATGCCGAGCTCCGAGGAGAGGGCCTCGAGGGCCGACTTGTAGGCGCGCGCCTTGTCCAGGTCGACCTCGGGGGCTCCGGACGCCGCCGCCACCGACCGGTCGATCGAGAGGAAGACCGACACGTGCCCCCGCGCGATCTGCTCCTTGAGCACCGGCGTCATGGCGGCCTCGAAGCGATCGAACCCGTGCGGTGTCTTCACGTTCGCATTGAAGAATCGATGGTTGACCGTCTTCACCTCGATCCGGAGGCGGCCGGCCGGTGTGTCGGCCTCCGCGTCTCCGAACCCCGTCATGCTCCGAATCATCGGCTGCCCCTCCGGGCGCGTATCAGTTCCACAGATCCCATCGCAGTGCGAAGAAGGTACGCGTGACGGGAAGCAGGCGGTCGGGGTAGGTCTGGTTGAAGCGCCGCAAGGACGCGTTGTCGATGCCGATCCAGAGACGGACGGTGACGACGCGGACCTGAACACGTGCGTACCAACTCTGATAGAAGCGGACGTCGACCGTGGCATCCCCTCCGTCCGTCGGCACGAAGGTCGTCATCGGGTTGTGCCCGCGAACCCCCAGAGAGCCCCACAGTTCGAGGTTCCCGGTCTCCTTGAAGATCTTGTGGTACTCGAACGAGCCGCGGTAGATCTCGTCCGGCAGGTAGGGGCCCGGCTCGTCCCACCACTGATAGGAGCCGTGGATCGTCAGGGCTCTCCAGCGGGTGGGAAGAACCACCGAGCCCTCGTACCCGGACCGAAGCCCGCCGGGGACCGCCTCACTTCCCGCATCCAGCTCGATCCCGAGGGGGAGCACGACGTCCGACCGTGCGTCGAGGCGAGCGCCTCCGACCTCGAAGCCCGCCAGGGCGAAGGCCGCCCCGAAGCGACTGGTGCGCCGGTCGGTGAACACGGGCGTGCCCGGCACGAGCCCCTCCGGCGCGGCGAACGGTGGCTCGAACCCATCGGCCACGGCCGACTCTCGTGCGCCGTAGACGCCGTCGGACACCTCCGCGAACAGCGTGGTGTGTCTCGTGGGCGTGAACCACGCTCGGGCACTCGACGCGGTCGTCGTCCGGCCGGGCCAGGAGGTACGCTCGTATCGCCCGGCGATCCCCCCGACTTCGTGATGCCGGAACCCGCCGCTCGCCTCGAGGTTCATCGACGGGAGTGAACCCTCGAACCCGCGGGCGGTCGTCTCGGCCCAGAAGCCGCGGACATCGGCGGACAGCGTGCCCCCGATCTGCCCCCGGGTCCCACCGACGGGCGACACGTCACTGAGCCCGTCGACGCCCAGAGACGAGCGCCCTGCGAGGCCGCGGACCACGAGTCCGTCCACGATCCGCCACGACGCGGTCGCCACGACATCGGTCCGGGTCGTGGTCGGGGTGTAGTCGGTCACACGAGTCTGCGCCTGATTCCGACGGTACTCGAGTCCGACGGCCAAGCGATCGTCGAGATGGAGTTGGTAGCGGGCCCAACTGCCCGTCCGATTCCCACCCTCGGCCCGATTCGGAGCACGCCCTCGCGTGTCGATGCGCTCGAGGCCGACCCCGATCGACCCGCCGAGGGCGGTCGGGTCGGCGTAGACCCCGCGGAACATGTTCGTGTCGAGGTCCCCGGTCCCGGCTTCGATGATCGAAAACGGCCGTCCCTCCTGATACTGATAGGAGAGCATCTCGATGCGCATCTGGCCCAGCGAGCGCTCCAATCGCACCTCGGAGATCCCGACCAGGGGAACCCGCTGGAGGTCGGTCACACCGCCGTCCACGGGGTAGACTTCGAAGCCGTCACGGAAGACACGATACCCCGCGCCTCCCTGCCCGAACGCCGTCACTGCGGCGGGGGTCCCGTAGTCCCCACCCAGGAGCGCAACCACTCCGGGAAGCTCCTGGAACAGCTCGGCCAGGGTGTTGGCGCCCGACGCCATGATGGCGGTCCGGTCCCACGACCAGATTCCGGTCGCGAAGCCGCTGGGTGAGCGACCGGTCGGACGCGGCATGTTGTAGAAGACCGTGTCCGCCGACACCGAGTCCGCGGCGAGGGTGTCGGCCGCCAGCAGGGAGTCGGCGAACGACGCGGGGACCGCGAGCGAGTCGGCAACGAGGACCGTGTCCGGGGGCTCCTGAGCCGCCAGGGCAGACGGGAGTGCAGCCCAGCCAGCCCCGGCCAACGCGACCGCGAGCGCCCCACCTGAACGCAGGGACGCCCCGCCCCGGAACACCGGGCGAGGCGCGACCCTCCGAGAGCCCGAGTGGGTCACCCCGCGCGACTCCTCACCCATTCGACGAGGAGGCGCGTCGGCGTTCCGAGAGCACCCTTCCTCTGGTACGGAAGCTTGCCGTCCCCCCACGCCGTACCCGCGATGTCGAGGTGCGCCCAGGGAGCATCCCCGACGAACTCGGAGAGGAAGGCACCGGCCGTGATCGACCCGCCCGGTCGACCGCCGACGTTCTGCAGGTCGGCGGTCTCGCTGTCGAGCTGGCGGCGGTACTCGGACCACAGGGGAAGCGGCCAACAGCGTTCGCCGGACGCCTCACCGGCACTGCGCAATTCCTCGATCAGAGCTTCGTCCGTGCCCATCACGGCCGAGGCGTGGTGGCCCAGGGCGATGATCACGGAGCCGGTCAGCGTGGCGCAGTCCACCATGGCCGCAGGCTTCATGCGGGCGCCCCACTGGAGAGCATCGGCCAGGATCAGTCGGCCCTCGGCATCGGTGTTGATCACCTCGATCGTCTTGCCGGCCAGGCTTCCGATGACGTCGCCCGGCTTCGTGGCCGTCCCCGAAGGCATGTTCTCCGACGAGGGAACGAGCCCCACGACGTTGGCGCGGACGCCGAGCTCCGCGATCGCCTGCATGGCACCGATCACAGCGGCGCCTCCCGACATGTCGTACTTCATCTCCTCCATCCCGGCGGGGGGCTTGAGGGAGATGCCACCCGCGTCGAAGGAGAGCCCTTTGCCCACGAGCACCAGGGGGGCGTCGCCTTCCTCACCACCGCGATGCTCCAGGATGATGAAGCGAGCTTCCTCTTCCGACCCGCGGGAGACGGAGAGGAGCGCCTTCATCCCCTCCTCGTGCATCCGCGCTTCGTCGAAGACCGTCGCTGACAGACCGACGCTTCCGGCCATACGAACAGCTTCGTTCGCGATGTGCGTCGGAGTGGCGACGTTGCCCGGACGAGCCTGGAGCGCACGGGCGAAGTTGGCGCCGCGCGCGATCGCCGCACCCGCCATCGCGCCCGAGGCGCCCGCATCGTGGTCCCCTGCCCCCAGGAGGCGGATCGTCCGAACCTCGACGGCCGGATCGTCGTCGTCCGGGGCCTTCAACTCGGTGAAGCGCCAGGCCGCCAGCCCCGCGCCCTCGGCCGCAGCCTGCGACGCCGTGCCGATGTCCACGGCATCGAGACCGGACAGGGAGATCGAGACGCCCTCCAGCCGGAGCTTCTCGGCCACCCGGACCGCCCGACCCGCAAAGCGGCGCACTCCCTCCGCGTCGAGGTCGTCCGCCGCGCCGATGCCGAGGAGGACGACGCGCTCGGCGCTGCCCCCGGATCCATACAGAACGACCTGATCCCCCGTTCGCCCCGTCATGTCGCCCGAGGCGACCGCGCTGTCGATGGCCGCCACCAGCGCGGCGTCGACACCCGGCACTCCCTCGGTCACGGGCGCGCCGCCCTTCGGGACGGCCAGAGCCAGGAGAGGGGTACGTACGTCGTCGGTGTCGGTGGTGTCGATGTAGCTGAGCTGCATCGAAAACCTCTTCGGTTCGGGTGGGCGGGATGGGCGCACCGCGCCCTAGTTCACGAGCGAAGCCCGTAGGTTCCACCGGTCGCGACATCGATACCCTCGGCGGTCTCGGCCACCAGCCGGTCGACCACGGCCAGAAGGTCGCCCGTCTCCTCGAAGGTGGCCAACTGCCGGTCTGCGCTCGTTCCGTTCTCGATGATCTGGAAGGCGTACTCGACCTCCTTGCGACTCCCGAGGTCGTCGAGCACATCGTCGAGGAACCAGCCGATCAACTCCTCGATCAGCTCCTTGGCGGACGATTCGCGCTCCTTGCCGAGGTCCAGGAGGTTTCCGGCGACGCCGTAGCGTACGGCCCGCCACTTGTTCTCCTCGATCAGGGAGAGGGGGTAGACCCGGAAGGTCATGTTGTCCCGACGGAGCTTCCACAGCTTCGCGACGATCGCCTGGATGATGGCCGCGATACACACCGCCTCGTCGACCCGCGTGCAGATGTCGCACAGGCGGAACTCGAGTGTCGGGTAGAGGTGATGGGGTCTGAGGTCCCACCAGATCTTGGATGCGTCCTCGATCGCGTTCGCGTTGACCAGGGAGCGCAGGATGTGTTCGTACTCGGCGTAGGTTCGGAACGTCGGCGGGATCCCCGTCCGCGGGAAGTTCCGCCACTGCACGCTCCGGTACGATTTGATGCCGGTTCGGCGCCCCATCCAGAAGGGTGAACTGGTCGAAAGGGCCAGGATGTGGGGCAGGAAGTACCGCGACACCCTCATCGCGTCGATCAGGAACTCGCGGTCCTCGATCCCGACGTGCACGTGCATCCCGAAGATCAGATTCTTGCGAGCCAGGTCCTGGAGGTCCTGCTCGACACCGAGGTACCGCTCCAGGGGTGTGATCTCCTGGTCGATCCAGCTCGAGAAGGGGTGGGTCCCCGCAGCGAGGATCGCGCGGCCGTCCTTGGCCGCGAGCTTCATCACCTCCCCCCGCAGGCGCACGACCTCGGTCCGGATCTCGGCTGGAGTGGAGCAGACGGTGCTCCCGACCTCGACGACGGACTGATGGAGCTCCGGTTTGATCCCCTCGACGCTGATCTGCCCGTCGGCGTCCAGGATCTGCGTGATGTACGAACTCAACTCCCGAGTCTCGGGGTCGACGACCTGGTACTCCTCCTCGATCCCGAGCGTGAGCGAAGGGTCCTTCACCCCGTCAGACTCCGGCCACGACGGCGTTCAGGGTGGCGCTGGGTCTCATGGCCGCTGAAGCCCTCTCGGCGTCCGTGCGGTAGTATCCGCCCATCTTCTGAGGCGATCCCTGTGCGGCCAGCAACTCGCCGAGAATGGTGTCCTCCCCCTCCGAAAGCGCCTCGGCCACCGGGGTGAAGCGTTGGGCCAAGGCCGGATCCTCGGTCTGCGCGGCGAGCGCCCTGGCCCAGTAGAGCGTCAGGTAGAAGGTGCTCCCGCGGTTGTCGATCTCCATGACCTTGCGGGACGGTGAGCGCGCGTTGTCGAGGTACGCTGCGGTCGCCTCGTCGAGAGCCCGCCCGAGCACGATGGCGCCACGGTTGTCGAACTGCTCCCCGAGGTGCTGGAGCGACTCACCCAACGCCATGTACTCACCCAGCGAGTCCCAGCGAAGGTGTCCCTCCTGCTCGAACTGCTGGACGTGCTTCGGCGCCGACCCACCGGCGCCGGTCTCGAAGAGCCCACCGCCGTTGAGCAGCGGGACGATCGACAGCATGCGGGCGCTGGTTCCGATCTCGAGGATCGGGAAGAGGTCGGTCAGGTAGTCGCGAAGCACGTTGCCGGTGACCGATATCGTGTCCTCACCTCGACGGATTCTCTCGAGCGAGAACGCCATCGCCTCGATCGGGGCCAGGATCTCGATCTGCACACCGTCGGTGTCGATCCCGCCGAGCTCCTCCTCGACCTTACGGATCAACTCGGCGTCGTGCGGCCGCTCCCGGTTGAGCCAGAAGACGGCGGGCGAGCCCGTGGCCCGTGCACGCCGTACCGCGAGCCGGACCCAGTCCCGGATCGGCACGTCCTTCGTCTGACACGCGCGCCAGATGTCACCGGCCTCGACCTCGTGCTCGAGGAGGACAGCGCCCGACTCGTCCACGATCCGGACACGGCCAGCCGTCTCGATCTCGAACGTCTTGTCGTGGGATCCGTACTCCTCGGCCTTCTGGGCCATGAGGCCGACATTCGCGACGCTGCCCATCGTGGAAGGATCGAACTGACCGTGCTCGATGCAGTCGCGTACGACCGCGTCGTAGATGCCGGCGTAGCTCGAGTCCGGGATGATGGCCTTGGTGTCCTGCAGTTCGCCGTCGGCGTTCCACATCCGCCCGGAGTCCCGGATCAGCGGCGGGATCGACGCGTCGATGATGACGTCCGAGGGCACGTGGAGGTTCGTGATCCCCTTGTCGGAGTCGACCATCGCGACCCCTGGGCCCTTTTCGAACGCAGACTGGATCGTGGCCTCGATCTCGGCGCGCTCGTCGGCCGGGAGGGAGGCGATCCGGGAGACGACGTCACCGAAGCCGTTGTTCGGGTCGACGCCGAGGGCGTCCAGCCGCTCGCCGTGGCGCTCGAACACGTCCCGGAAGAAGACGCGCACCGCGTGTCCGAAGATGATCGGGTCGGAGACCTTCATCATCGTCGCCTTCATGTGGAGCGAGAAGAGCACGCCCGTCTTCCGCGCGTCCTCGACCTGTTCCTTCAGGAAGTCGACGAGGGCCGCCCGACTCATGTACGTGGCGTCGAGGACCTCGCCCTCCAGAAGCGGTAGCGAGCCCTTGAGTTCGGTCACGGCGCCGTCGGTCGCCACGTGCTCGATCCGCGCCTTCGTGGCGGCTCCGACCGTGACCGACTTCTCGTTGTGGTGGAAGTCACCCGCCGACATCGTGGCGATGTGGGTCCCGGAGGCCTCCGGCCACGCGCGCATGCGCGGCGGGTTCTTCTTGGCGAAATCCTTCACTGAGCGGGGTGCGCGCCGGTCAGAGTTCCCCTGCCGTAGGACCGGGTTCACGGCACTCCCCTTCACCGAGTCGTATCGGCGCTTCACGTCCCGGTCGGCATCGCTCGAGGGCTCGTCCGGGTAGTCCGGGATCGCGAAGCCCTGACCCTGGAGTTCGGCGATGCACGCCTTCAACTGCGGGACCGAGGCGCTGATGTTCGGCAGCTTGATGACGTTGGCCTCGGGCGTCTCGACGAGTTTGCCGAGTTCGGCCAGGTCGTCGGGGACCCGCTGCTCCTCGGTCAGATGGTCCGGGAAGACCGCCAGGATCCGACCCGCCAGCGAGATGTCACGCGTCTCGACCGGCACACCCGCGGCGCCGGCGAACGCACGGATCACGGGGAGGAAGGCGTGGGTGGCCAAGGCCGGGGCCTCGTCGGTCCACGTGTAGAGGATGGACGGCTTTCTGCTCATGTCGTGGCGTCGTTTCCCGGCGTGGGACGTGGGGGTGGTCGAGCGCGAACGATCGGGGCCCGAGAGGACCCGAATCGCATGGTACCGCGAAGTATAGATCGCGGCGACCCACCGACCCAATCGGCGTTGTTTTGTCACGGTTTCGTGACGGCACATCCCCCCGCGATTCGAATTGTATATGCTCCCTCGCGGACCGTTGGCTCGACGCCCTCCCAGGAGCAACATCCCGCCGTGAGCCTGACCATCACCGTGGTGCTGGGGACGATTCTCGTCCTCGCGCTCTTTGATCTGTGGGTCGGTGTCGCCAACGACGCCGTCAACTTCCTGAACTCGGCGGTCGGCGCCCGTGTGGCCACCCGTCGGACGATCCTCCTCGTGGCCGCTATCGGGGTCCTCTTCGGAGCCCTGACGTCTTCGGGGCTGATGGAGGTCGCTCGGCGCGGCGTCTTCGACCCGGACCACTTCATCGACCCGAACGGCCTCCTCATGGTCGAGGCGATTCTGGCGGTGTACCTCGGGGTGATGGCGGCCGACGTGCTTCTGCTCGACCTCTTCAACACGGTCGGTCTGCCGACGTCGACCACCGTGTCGATCATCTCCGAACTCGTGGGAGCCTCGATCGCCGTGGCCCTCTGGGCGACTCCGGGCGGCATCCGCGAGGCCGTGGGCGTCATCCAGACCGGGCCCGTCCTGGGCATCTACACCGGGATCTTCCTCTCCGTCCTCGTCGCCTTCTCGGTGTCGGCCCTGATCATGCTGGCCGTTCGTGTCCTGTACACGCACGACGTGGCCCGCACCTTCCGCTCCGTCGGCTGGGTGTGGACGGGGGCGTCCTTCGCGGCCATCACCTACTTCGTGCTCTTCAAGGGACTCCGCGGAGCCAACCTGTTGAGCCCCGAGCTGATGGATTCGCTCCAGGCCCACATCCACTGGTTCCTGATCGGCGTCTTCGGAATCACGGCGGGTGCCGGGATCGCCCTACGGGATCGCCACGAAGTCGTGCTCAAGTTCATCATCCTGTGCGGAACCGGGGCACTGGGGCTGGCCTTCGCGGGCAACGACCTGGTGAACTTCATCGGCCCCTCCGTTGCCGCGGCCCAGGCGGCCCTCGTCGACGGGATCCAGCTCTCGGGTCGGGTTCAGACGCCGAAGTGGGCGCTCATCGTAGCGGGCGTCGTCATGGTGGTGTCCCTCTGGACTTCGGAGAAGGCTCGACGAGTCACCGACACGGAGGTGCGTCTCGCCGCCCACGGTGGCAAGGAACAACGCTTTCAGAAGGCCGCCCTGGCCGTGGCGCTCGTGCGGTGGTCCACGACCCTCTTCGGTGTGATTCGGCTTCTGACCCCACGCTCGGTCCGCTCCGTGATCGAGCGCCGGACCCGGCCGCCGGAGGTCGACGGAACCGCACCCCCGTACGACCTGCTGCGCGCCTCGGTCAACCTGACCGTGGCTTCGCTCCTGATCTCCATCGGAACGGCGTCCGGCCTCCCACTCTCGACAACCTACATCACCTTCATGGCCGCGATGGGCGCGGCCGTGGGCGACCGGACCTGGACGACCCGGGATGCGGAGCAGCGCATGACCGGAATTCTGACGGTGCTCGGCGGGTGGTTGGTCACCGGATTCATCGCGGCGTTCGGAGCGTTCATGATGGCGTCCATGATCACCCTGGGCGGCGTCGGTGGTGTGGCCACCGCGGTCGGTGTCGTGGCCGCCGGGCTCTGGCGCATGGGCAACTCGAAGTCCCGGGCGCGCCACCGGGTCGTGGGCGAAGCGGGAGCCTAGGCCGAGGACGGTGCGTCGGCCTCCCGGTCGATCTCCCGCAGTCGATCCCGCTCCCTGCGCATCTGCGCCGGGGTCGCGGCCACCGCCGCTTCGAGACGGGTCTTGAGCAGGTACCAACCGATCGCGGCGACCCCGAACGACGCGAAGGCCACCGAGGCCCAGAAGATCCCCCACGCCTGCCCGTTGTCGCTGAGGAAGGGCGCGATGCGAGGCATGACAAATCGCGTGAGGCTTTCGGCCGCAAATGCGCACATGAGACCGATATACGACCACGACATCCAAATGGCGTGAGCCTCGATCCACCCCTTCCGCGGGCGGCGAGCCAGAACGGTCCACATGCCTCCGGCCAGGGTGACCGACCCGACGATCGCCGCGAAGTGGAAGGGGCCGAACGAGCCGGTCAGGTCGTAGATGGCGAAGGCCGAAGCGAGCACGCCGACCATCGACCAGACATACGCGTGGCCGATCGTCCGATGCCAACGCGTGCCCTTCGGAATCCACACGACCCAACCGCCGGTCACGATGGCTGCGAAGCTCGTGGCCAGGTGAATCACCCCGATCTCATTCATCCCCGATTCCTCCCAGAAGTCTCTCCATGCGACCGAGGTAGGTCCGGAACGCGGAACGCCCCTCGGTGGTGAGTCGATAGCGGCTGGCCGCCCGACCGTTCGTCAGCTCTTTCGTCGCCTCGACGTATCCGGCGTCGGCGAGCTTCGAGATGTGCGTACTGAGGTTGCCGTCGGTCGCGCCGACGCGATCCCGCAGGTAGGTGAATTCGGCGTCGTCGACCGAGGCGAGGATCGCCATCACCGCGAGCCGGATCCGCGAGTGGATGACGTCGTCGAGCGAGCGGTAGTCGAAGCTGTCCGAGTCGGACATGTCGTCAGCCCCGGAGCGTGTCCGCGCGGTTCGCGATGGCGCGAAGTCGTAGGGCCGGGCCGATCTCGAGGACCACGATCATCGCAGCCAGCAGGAGAAGGCCGCTCGGCGAGGGCCAGTAGAGCAGGACCACTCCACCGACCCACCACCCCACCGCAACGCCCTGCATCCAGCGGAGTCCGGCCACGAAGCCGCTGGCGAAGTATCCCGATCCGAAGACGAGAGCGATCACCCCCGAGAGCGCGGACGGCTCCAGGGCGCCCGTAAAAAGCGTGAGGCCACCGAGGAGTGTCAGGGTAACCCCGAGTCCGATCCAGATGCCTCCGAAGGCGCGAGCAGCGGCATTGCGGACAGCTGCGGAGGTCTCGGCCCTCCTGGCCACCACGAGCGAGTAGAACCAGCCCCCGCCGATACTCACGACCCAGAGCCAGGGGATCAGGCCGAAGCGACCCGTCGAGAGCGAGACGTAGGTACCGAGCATCCCCGTCACCCCGACGATGCCCCACACGACCTGGTGCCGCCATGTGCCGCCGAGGAATCGGTGGCTCTCGTCCATCAGGGAGCGGATCCACGCGAGATCCTCGTGTACGGCTGATTCGTGCATGATCGGCTCCTCGACGCCCGGTCTACGATGGCCTCTACGACGGCCAACTTTGAAAAACAAAGTTACTCTGAAAAACAAAGTCAACCCCTGACACCCCCCTGCGCCGGGCGGCTTGCGCGAACAGATCTTCGGCTTATCTTCGGTGTCCAGTTCGGTTTTTGTTCGGTTCGACCCCCGGCTTTCGATCGAGTGTGGAACGTGGTGGAGGTGGACGGCGTGAACGGTCGTTCGAGCCGGGGGTCACCGACTTCGAGAAACTCGTCGAGTCCCGCCCCGCTATGGCCGATCCCTCTTCTCACGCGCAGGGTGTTCCCACCCACCAAGGCCGAGGGTGGGCCCATGACACAGCCCAGGATTGGCTGTCCGCCGCAGCACCCGGAGCCAGTTGGGCCACAGGACCCGGAGCGGGGACAGCGTTCGTCCCGACGCCCCGGCGCACGACGTCGAGCAGCCGCTCGGCTCTCTGCCTCTGGCTCCCGACCTTCGAACTCCGCCTGGAACTGGTCAGGACCCCCGAACTCGACAGTGCATCGGTCGCCCTTCTGTCCCCCGGAGAAAGCACCCGACGCACGATCTGGCAGGTCTCCGAGCGTGCGCACGCCGCCGGCGTTCGGCCGGGGCAGCTCGTATCACAAGCGGTATCGCTCTGCACGTCCCTGACACTCCTCGAGCCCGACCCCGCGCACTACGACGCGGCCGTCGACACGATGCTCGAGGTTCTCACCGAACTCACACCGATCGTCGAGCCCGCGGGCCGCGGGCGGGTCTTTCTCGGCATGGACGGATTGGGACGGCTCTTCGGTTCTCCCCCCCGCATCGTCGACCGTGCGCTCCACACCCTCTTTCGAGTCTTCCCCTCCCCTCTCGTCGCCGCGACCCGGGCCGGCATGGCACCCGGCAAGTTCGGCGCGTGGGTGGCCGCGGCCTCGGCCCGATCCGGGCACCCGGTCATCGTGCCCGAGGATCGACTCGCGGCGTTCTTCGCCACAT
>JAUIKL010000278.1 GCA_030430625.1 Gemmatimonadota bacterium | reverse complement strand
TCAGGCCCGTCGTGTTCATCGTGTGCGCCCCCTGCCACCCCCGGCGTCGCGCCCGCGCGATCTCCTTCAACCGCGGGTAGACGACCTGGAAGACCTCGTCCATCGCCTCGTCACTCCCGTCGCTCGCCGCGGAGAGGAGTCGGGTGATGTCGTCGGCGTCCATGGCTCCGCTACATCACTCCGGTGTCGGCCCGGCGAAGGGCATCGGTGACCTCCTTCGAGAACCACTGGCCCTCGATCTCACCGAGCAGGTGGAGGCCTTCTTCGCGGGTCATCCCGTTGCGGTAGGCGCGGCTCTCGAGGATGGCGATCCAGGTCTCCGAGATACCCACGATCTGGCCACCGAGCGAGATCTCGTCTCCTCGTTTCCCCTGCGGATACCCCGTTCCGTTCAGGCGCTCGTGGTGCTCGTGGATGTAGCGGATCACCGGGCCGAGGTGCTGCATCGGCGCCAGAATTTCGACGCCACGATCGCAGTGGGACCGGATCACCTCGAACTCGTCATCGGTCAGCGCGTCGGCCTTCTCCACCAGTGCATCGGGAATCGCCATCATCCCCACGTCGTGGAGGAGTCCGGCGGTCCGGACGTCCTCGACCTCTTTCGGGCTCAGGTCGAGCGCCTCGGCGATGGCGGCCGCCTGCATCGACACGGCGCGGCTGTGGCCGTGAAAGTGCGGGCTCCTGAGGTCGAGTGCGTTGGCGAGCGCGGCGAGTGTGCTCATCGTCACTTCGCGAATCGCGTCGGCTCTGCGGTCCAACTCCAGGCGCATCCACCGAACCATCTCGCGGTGGTGTTGCTCGGCGGCCCGCTGGTGAAACGCGCGCTGCACGGCCCGCGCAAGCGCAACGGGTTCGGGCGGCTTCCGGATGTAGTCCGAGACGCCCATGCGAAGGGCGGCCTGAGCCGTCGTTTCGTCCCCGGTGCCCGAAAGGATGATGACCTTGATGTCGGGCTCGATCTCGAGGGCCGCCTGCCCCAGGTCCAGCCCCGTCATCTGAGGCATGTGGAAGTCGGTGACGATCACCTGGGGGATGTCGTTCCGGACCGCGTCGAGCAGGGCGGCGGGAGACCGGTAGTACTTGGCTTCGTACCCCGCCGCCTCGAGGAGCGCCTGGTTCAGCATAGCGGCGGACTCGTCGTCGTCCGCCATCAGCACCTCGCCCGCGTCCGCCGGGGGCAGGTCGAACCGATAGTCCGTCTCCTCCTCGATGCCATCGAGAGGGGACGTGTATCCCTGGCGGTCGCTCAACGCTTCGCCTCCAGCAGGCCCTCCCCCCGGTCGCGCAGGCGGGGCCGCGTGCAAACAGTGTGACGGGGGGAGCGTCACAATGGGCGAATCTCCCCTGAGAGTGCAAGAACATCGAAGCGTTGACGGTGGTGGAGGTGACATCCTCGTCGGCTCGGCCCTTGAAACCTCGGCACTCCTATTCCAGTATGAATTCATATCGATATGATTTCATACTGAATGGTCCGGTGCCCGAATGGGTCGAACACCCGAGAACAGCCCCGCGCTGAAACCCGCCTGGTTCCACATCCTCGTCGCGCTGGCTGATGGGGCTCGGCACGGGAAGGCGATCCGTCGCGATGTCGACGAGCGGACGGACGGTGCGGTCCGCCTCTACCCCGCCACCTTGTACGGGTCGATCCGAGAGCTACGGGAGCGGGGGTGGATCGAAGCGCTCGACGCGGAGGACGATCCCGACGCCGACCAGCGCCGCCGCGAGTACCGTCTGACACCAGCGGGCCGCGACGCCCTGAAGAGTGAGGTGGCCCGTCTACAGGGGATCCTCGACAGCGCCCGAGCTACCCGCGCCCTCGGCGGCGCGTAGGAAACGGCCCCATGACACACCGGCCGCCGCGGCCACCGCTCGAGAGTCGCCTCTACCGCCTCCTCTTCCGGGCCATGCCCGGGTCGTACCGCTCGGCGTACGGGGACGAGGCCCTGGCCGACTTCGACGAGCTGCTCGCACCGGTCGACGGGAGAGGGCGGATCGCTCGCCTGCCCTCCGTCATCGGCGCCTACGTCGATCTCGTAATCCGCATTCCGCGAGAGCACTGGGACGAACGAGCCGGACGCCACAAGAGCACGACCGGGGGCCCGACCGGGCCCCGACACGAATTCAGAACTCTGGGGATGGGGGAAGGGATGATGGAAGGGATTCGCACGCTGCGCGTTGCCGCGCGCACGCTCGCAAAACGACCCGGTTTCGCAATCGTCGCCACGCTGACGCTGGCCCTCGGAATCGGGGCGAACGTCGCGGTCTTCTCGATCGTCGACGCGGTGCTGCTCCAGCCGCTTCCCTACGATGACTCGGGCCAACTGGTCACATACGAACACCACGCGCCGGGGCTCGACCTCCCCAATCTGAACAACTCCGAAGGGATGATCGCGTTCTACGCGAACAATGCACCCTTCATCGAGGCGACCGCGGCGTGGGGCAACACCGCCGCCAACCTGAGCGGAGAGGGAGAGGCTTCGCGGGTCGACGTGGCGATGGTGAGCCCCGAAATCTTCGACGTCCTCCGGGTCCAGCCCATGATCGGCCGCCCGTTCACGCCCGCCGATACCGGCCCGGACTTCCGGGACGGCGCGCCGGTGGTCATCCTCGGGCACGGTCTGTGGACGACACGCTTCGGGGCCGACCCGAACGTGCTCGGTCGGGTCATCGAGGTGGACGGACTCTCGTCCGAGATCATCGGTGTCATGCCGGCGTCGTTCGCCTTCCCCGAGCCGGGGGTGGAGATCTTCCGGGTCATGTACGTCGACCCGGACGGGCCGTTCGGGACCTTCGGCACGTCGACGGTCTCCCGTGTGGCCCCGGGGATCACGGCGGACATCGCACGGACACGCCTGACCGAGTTGCACGCTCTCCTGCCCGAGCAGTTGGACCTGGAGACGTCGTTCCTCGAGTCGTCGGGCTTTTCCGTCTCGGTCGAGACGCTTCGCGATCGCATGGTGGCCGATGTCGAGTCGATCCTATGGATCGTCCTCGGCACCGTGGGCTTCGTCTTCCTGATCGCGTGCGCGAACGTCGCGAACCTGTTCCTGGTGCGCGCCGAATCACGACAGAAGGAGATGGCGGTCCGGTCGGCCTTGGGAGCCGGGG
>JAUIKL010000040.1 GCA_030430625.1 Gemmatimonadota bacterium | reverse complement strand
CCGAGGATCGCGCCGGCTACCGCGCGCTGACTGGCTTCCGAGCCGTTCCACCCGAGCACGTACGCCTGCACGTCCGGGAAATCCGCCACGAGGTAGGGGTTCCCGAACGAGACGACGATGTGGGGGACACCCGCGTCGTCCAGGCTTCGGACGAACTGCACGAGTTCGTCGGGGAGGATGAAGGTCCCCGAAACGTTGACCGAGGTGACGTACGTGCTGACGACGACGAGTCCCTGGTCCCGGGCGCGTCGGAGCAGTCCGTCGTAGACATCGGTATCCGTGTCCGCATCGACCTCGGCCGTCGTCAATCGCGGATACGTCTCACGCAGGGCGCGGTTGAAGTAGCGACCGGCCAGGACATCCGACGAGCGCCGGTACGACACCGAGAGCACACGCGCCGACCGCGTGCCCGCGAGCGGAAGGAGATTCCGCTCGTTTCTCAGAACGGTGATCGAGTGCTCCGCGATTCTGTTCGCCACTTCGAGGTGGGCGGGGACCCCGACCGCCTTCGGGATGTCGTGAATCGGAACGAGGCGTTCCTCGTGCAGCTTCAACCCCTCTTTGGTCTCGAGGACGCGAAGAACGGACCTGTCGAGTCGACCCTCGCTCAGTCGCCCGGAACGAACCGCCCCGACGATGCCCTCGGCCGCGCCCCGAACGGAAGCGGGCATCAGGATCACGTCGGCCCCGGCCTCGAGGGCGCGCACCGCCGCCTCTCCCGACTGATGGGTCCGCGAGATCGCACTCATGTCCATGGCGTCCGTGAAGACGATCCCCTGGAAGCCCATCTCTTCACGGAGGACGTTCGTGAGAACCTCGGGGGAGAGGGTCGACGGCTCGCGCCGCCCGCCGTTCAGCGACGGGACCGAGATGTGGGCCGTCATGATGGCGCCCATCCCGGCGTTGATCGCCTCCTGGAAAGGCCGCAACTCGACCGAGTCCATCCGGGCCCGATCGTGCCGGATCACGGGGAGCGCCACGTGGGAGTCGACCTCGGTGTCACCGTGGCCGGGGAAGTGTTTGCCCGTAGCCAGAGCACCGTGGTCCTGCACACCCTGGATGAAGGCGATTCCCATGCGCGCCACCCGACCCGGATCTTCTCCGAAGGAGCGGACGTTGATGATCGGGTTGTCCGGATTGTTGTTGACGTCGAGAACCGGGGCGAAGGGGATGTGAACCCCGACGGCGCGCGCCTCCAGCGCCGTGACCCGACCCATTTCGTACGCCAACTCCTCGCGACCCGTGGCGCCTACGGCCATCAGCGACGGGAAGTCCGTGGCTCCACCGAGATCGATCGTCCCGGGCATGTGGATCGCCCCGCGCATGCGGAAGCCGGCGCCCGTCTCCAGATCGGCCCCGACGAGGAGCGGAAGCTTGGAGCGGCCCTGGAGGTCGTTCAGCTTCGCGGCCACCTCGATCGGCGTGCCCACCGACATGATGACACCGCCGATGTGGTGCTCTTCGATGTACCCGACGATCCGGTTGTGGCTGGCGGATCCCTCGGGTGCGAAGTCACCGAGCACCCAGGGCATGATGATCTGCCCGGCCTTCTCCTCGAGGGTCATCTCGCCGAGGGTCCGCTCGGCCCAACTCCGGAGGTCGATCGGCGGCTCGACGGGTGCCTCGACGATGCTGTCGATCAACGCCTCGACCACGGGCGCCGGCTCCGCGGCGAGCGCCTCGAAGACCGAGTCCAACGCCTCCGGATCCGGGGTCGGCTCCGGGGGTGGAGCCACCTCCGCCGACGATCCACAGCCCCACACCAGAAGTGCCGCGAAGGCGGCCAGCAAGCCTCGGTCCCGTCGAGTCCGGCCGAAAGAGTGGGGCGATGTCATCGGGTGCGTCGGCGTCGTTGAGGATCCTTGATTGACGGGGTCCAATGTGTCCCCGATGCTTGCCTCATGTCACGAATCAAATCCGCGCCACGAGCGCCCGAGGGGGCTGGACCCGGCCAACGTATGATGTGTCGAACACCGCGACAATCACGTTTGTTCGCTCTGCTCCTGGGGATTTCCGCCGTCGGGTGCGCCGCGGACGGCAACGCCGACGCCACCCTCGCTTCGGACCCCGTCGCCGCCGACGTACGACCCGGCATCGAGGTCCTGCTGTCGGATTCCCTCCACCTCGTCCGGGGACTCAGGGTCGGCCTGATCACGAATCACACCGGCATCGATTCGAACGGGCGCTCGAGCATCGACCTCCTGGCCGAGCACGCCGACTTCGATCTCGTGGCACTGTACTCCCCCGAGCACGGGATCCGTGGCGACGAGCGGGCCGGCGCCTCGATCGAGAGCGGCGTCGACAGCCGGACCGGTCTTCCGGTGCACTCCCTGTACGGCGAGACCCGCAAACCCACGCCGGAGATGCTCGAGGGCGTCGACATCCTCCTCTTCGACATGCAGGACATCGGCGCGCGGTACTACACCTACGTCTCGACGATGGCGCTGGCGATGGAGGCGGCCGGCGAGCACGACATCCCCTTCCTCGTCCTGGATCGACCGAACCCGATCCGGGGCGATGCCGTCCAGGGCAACGTCCTCGAACCGGAGTACTCGACCTTCGTCGGGATGTACCCGGTCCCCATGCGGCACGGAATGACGCCCGGTGAGTTGGCTCGGATGTACGTCGGGACCTTCGGCATCTCCGCCGACCTCACTGTGGTCCCCGTCGACGGCTGGACCCGGGACATGGTGTTCGGGGACACCGAGCTGCCCTGGACCCCGCCCTCGCCCAACATGCCCTCCGTCGAGAGCGCGCTCGCCTACCCGGGCACGTGCCTCTTCGAGGGCACGCCGATCTCCGTGGGGCGCGGGACGGATCGGGCCTTCCAGTGGGTCGGCGCGCCCTGGCTGGACGCCGATGCGCTGGCCGCGGCGCTGAACGGGTACGGGATCGACGGCGTCCGCTTCGAGCCGGCCCACTTCACGCCGACGAACGCCGGTGACGGCAAGTTCGAGGGGGTCGAAGTCCACGGTGTCCTCCTCGTGCCCGAGTCGACCACCTACGACGCATCCGCGGCCGCGGTGGCCATGCTCATCGAGACGAAACGCCAGTCCGGTGATCGGTGGTCCTGGTTCGAAGCGCACTTCGATCGGCTGGCCGGCACCGACGACCTCCGCATCGGCCTCGACGCCGGAGCGGACTTCTCCACGCTCACCGACGGCTGGGCCGGGCAGGTGGAGTCGTTCGAGCGAGCGCGTGCCCCGTGGTTGATCTACCCGTGACGGTCCGCGTCGCGGGGAAGCTCCGCCCCCTCCCACTCGCGGCCAGTCTGGCCCTGCTCGGGTGCGGCGGAGGCGTGGGCGGAGGCACGAGCGGTGGCATCGGCGCGCCCGATCCGGGACCGCGCGTCGTGACGGTCGGGAGTGAGAGTGGCATGCGCACCGGAACCACTACTCCCCTCGAGATGGCGGACCTGCACTCGTCCCTGCTCGTCCCGGGCCTGGAAGATCGGCGTTTCGGCCACGAGACCTTCTGGGGCGTCGTGGAGCCGTACCTCGGCCGCACCGTATCGACGCGCGTCGCCGGTGAGAGTGCCGAGGGCCGATCGATCCGACATCTGACGTACGGGTCGGGTCCGGTCCCGATCCTCCTCTGGTCCCAGATGCACGGGGACGAGAGCACGGCCTCGATGGCGCTCGCCGACGTCATCCGCTTCTTCGACGAATCCCCCGACCACCCTGTCGCGCGCACCATCGCGCAGGGTGCGACCGTCCACATGATCCCGATGCTCAACCCGGACGGGGCGGATCGCTTTCAGCGCAGGAACGCCCAGGGGATCGACGTGAACCGTGACGCGCGCCGCCTCCAGACCCCGGAGGGGCGCCTCCTCAAGGAGGTGCGGGACCAGGTCGAACCCGCGTTCGGCTTCAACCTGCACGATCAGAGTGCGTCCTACCGGGTGGCCGGGACCGACCGGGGTGTCGCCATCGCGCTGCTGGCCCCCGCCTTCAACGAAGCACGCGACGTCGACACGAAACGCCGGCGGGCCATGCAGGTCTCCAGCCTCCTCATGGATGTGATGGAGCCCCTCGTCGGCAACCACATCGCCAAGTACGACGACACCTACAACCCTCGAGCCTTCGGCGATCTCATGGGTGCCTGGGGTGCGAGCACGATCCTGATCGAGTCGGGCGCGTGGACCGACGACCCGCAGAAGCAGCACCTGAGGACGACCAACTTCGTCGGGATTCTTCTCGCCCTCGAAGCGATCGCCGATGGGAGCTACGCGAGCTACTCGCCGGAGCCGTACGAGAGGCTCGCCTTCAACGGACGCAGGGTGACGGACCTACTGATCCGCGGTGGCACGGTGGCGGTTCCGGGGATTCCGCCCCTCGAAGCGGACGTACTCGTGAACTACGACCGACCCCTCCTCGGGGAGGACGGTGTGATCGTCGACATCGGAGACATGGGTCTCTCCGACGCCCAGGACACACTCGACGTCTCGGGCCTCTTCCTCATCCCGACGCGCGCGGCCCTGGACGACGACGGTGGTCTCGAGGTCGGTGCCGCAGCGCGTTTCATCGTGGCGGACGATGCCGAGGGACGCCGAGTGCGTTTCGTGTTCGAGGGCCGACGAGCGGACGTCGGTCGAAGGTAGCCGAGGCGACTCCGTGCCGGACCGCATGTACACGTCGTGTCTCGTGTGCCGCGGCCCACTCGGTACCACAGCCGCAGCCCCCGGACTTCCGGTCGGCGAGCGGATCGCGTTCGCACCCGAGGACGGCCGTCTGTGGATCGTGTGCCCACGCTGCGGCGAGTGGAACCTGGCCCCGATCCGCCGTCGCCACGAGGCCATCGAGGCCGCCGAAGCCCTGTACCGAGCGGCCCGCGAGAAAGCGTCGTCGGACACGGTGGCACTCGCCGAGGCGGGCGGCCTGTCCCTCGTTCGGGTCGGTGCGGCGTCCGAGCTCCCGACGCTGCGATACGCCTCCCGGCTCCGGGATCGAAGTCGGAGAGCGGATCGCTCCGAGTGGATCCGCCGAATCAGAAACGGTGGAATCGGCATCGGGTCGGCGGTGGCGGGCGGCTTGCTCTTCGGCTCGTTCGGATTCTTCTCCGGCTTCATGCTCAGCGTGATCGCCCTCCAGATCATCTCCGAACAGGGCCTCCGGATGGTCGCGGAGCTTCGGCCATCGGCCGGGGCAGGTGGCGCTGACGCACGGGACGCGATCCGCGTCACGACAAAAGACCTCCGTGACGCCCGCCTCGTCCCCATCGATGACGAGCCCCGGTGGAAGCTCCGCATCAGGAGGGGTGTGGAACTCCAGGGAGACGATGCCGTGGAAGCCGTCCGGACCCTCTGCCCCCTCCTCAACCGCACCACCGAACCACACGACCTGATCGACCGGGCCCTGCGCTACATCGACCGGAAGGGCAGCACACTCGACAGTGTGTTTGCCGCCGCAGCCCGCCGCCGGGGCCGGCGGCGAACGGCTCGGTTGTCCAAGCTCGATCCACACATCCGTCTGTCGCTCGAGATGCTGGCGAGTGCGGAGATCGAGAACCGGGCGTTGGCCGGCGACCTTCACGCACTCGAACGCGCGTGGGAGCGCGCCGACGAGTTGGCCGCCATCGAAGACGACCTCGCCTTCGAGCTCGGGGTCGTCGATCCGATCCACCAAGGCAGGTAGGGCACACTCCGGCCCGAGATCGCGCACGGTCCCACGAAGCTCCCCGCCTGGTATCCACCCTTCCACGGCACGGCGCACCTCGACACCTTGCCTCGCATGTGGCCCACCCCCTCTCCGCGCACGCGGCGCAACATCGGCCGGCTCGTGCCCTTCGGCGTGATCTTCGTCCTGCTCGCGCAGGTCTTCCTGATCTCGGATTACGCCGCGGCGGGGGGGAGCTTCTCCGACGTACCGGACAGCGCGATCGTGCTGACCCCGAGCATCTACATCTACGCCACGATCGCGGTCGCCCTCGTCGGCATGCTCGTGGGCGCCGTCGAGCTCTTCTTCCTGAACAAGCTCTTCGCCGCTCGCAGCCTACGCACCAAGCTGGTCGGCAAGACGGCGTTCTACGCTGTCCTCCTCTCCCTCATCATGCTCGTGACCTTCCCGGTCGCGGCCTCGATGGAGTTGGGCACTTCGCTCTTCGATCCCGAGGTCTGGCATCGCTTCCGGCTCTTCGCGATCAGCGAGACGAGCGTGGCGACGGGGGTTCAGCTCACGACCCAGGTGGTCGCGGCGATCTTCTACTCCGAGATGAGTGAGCACATGGGGTACCACGTGCTCCGCAACTTCCTCAGCGGCCGGTATCACACACCGCGAGAGGAGGAGCGGATCTTCCTCTTCTCGGACATGAAGTCGTCGACTCAGATCGCGGAGCGACTCGGTCACGAGCGGTACTTCGAGCTGCTCAAGGCCTACTACGACGCCCTGGCCGCCGCCATCGTCGATCACGGCGGTGAGGTCTATCAGTACGTCGGGGACGAGATCGTCGTCTCGTGGCCCGAGGCGAAGGGGGTGCAGAATGCCTCGTGCCTGCGTTGCGTCCTACGTATGAAGGAGGACCTCCGCACCCAGGCAGGCGCGTTCGAGCACCGATTCGGCGTCGCTCCCGACTTCAAGGCCGGGCTCCAGATCGGCCCGGTGACGACAGGTGAGATCGGGGCCCTGAAGAAGGAGATCGTGTTCACGGGGGACGTCCTCAATCAGACGTCGCGGATTCACGGACTGTGCGCGGACCTGGGCTCGGACATTCTCGTGGGTGGTGAGCTCGTGACGCGACTCGCCGGAGCCGGGGGTGCGCATCTCACACCTCTCGGCACCCACGTGCTCCGCGGCCGGGAACAGCCGGTCGAACTGTTCGGTGTCGGCGACTCCTCCGAGACTACAGGACCGGAAAAATCAGGAGCACATCGCATCGACGACGCTCCGTCCCGTCCGACGGACGATTGACGACCCCGATGCCGTCGAGCGCCATCGCCGTCGATCCCCCTCCGTCGAGGTTGTAGACCGCGGCCGCTCCTTCGGAGGTCAGCAGGCCGGCCAACTCGGCCAGCGTCGCGCCGGCACTGAAGTCCGGCTGACGACCGTCGATGACGAGGAGGTACAACGTCCGTCCGTCGGCACTGACACCGACGGCCGTGCGCGGATGCCGATCGACAACGAAACCCGGCTGGTACGAGGCGGGGTCGAAACCACCGAGCGCGCGGCCCTCGTCCGCCACCTGAGGGCCCGCGGTCGTGAAGTCACATCCCGTCACGTCCAGTGTCCGCCCCGCCGGGTCGGTCAACTCGAGCGTGTAGTCCGCCCGCTCACCCACCCCGAATCGTTCACGCAACAGGGCGCCGGCGTCGCCGGAGGCTGAGAGCACGAAACCGTCGAGGGGGATCCGCGCCGAGCCGCTCTCCGTCACGCCGGTGACCCGGCCGCCCGACACGACGACTTCGATGGTCCCTGCGCGGGTCAGCGTCGTGCGACCCCATACCGGGGTGAAGAGGACCCACTCGTGCGCGTCCGCGGCCAAGGCACGGTTCAAGCCGACCACGCCGACGTCCGGCCCGAAAGCGCTTCCCCCCGGCCCTGTGACGTGCACCCGGAGCCGGGGATCGACGACTCGGATCTCCTGCGCGCCGGGCTCGCCACAGAAGCCCAGGGCCGGTCGGTCCTGAACCGGCTCGCTGACGACCTCGCCATCGATGACCACGAAGCCGTTCGGATCTCCGTGGATGATGTTCCACGGATCGTTCGAGACGGAGAAGCCTCCGTTCACCCCGGCCAGTGCACCCTTCCGTTCGACCATCGAACTCGGCGTCTCCTGGCCGATCAGCTGATCCATGGCCAGCGCCAGGTCGATCCAGTACCGGGAGAGATCGACGCGGAGAACGTGGGCCGACCACGGTGCTTCACCCACCGTCGCGCGCCCCGACAGCTCCACGTGGTCCAGGCCCGGACCGAGGGTCGAAACGCTTCGAGTCACCGTCGCGGCCAGCGGCTCCAGCGCCGGCGCCTGCCCGACCGTCTGGGCCCGAGCGGGCGGTGTGACCACGGCGAGGGCCGAGACCGTCGCGGCCCCGACGAAGCCGAGTCGGACGATCCGGTGCCCGAGGGAGGACGGAGGTACGGCGGCGGTCTTCATGGGTGAGTTCTATCACCGTGGGTGGCGGATCACCAGCGGACGCCTACCAGGGACGACTCTTTGCCCCCGGTCCTGGGTCGGGCTAAAACTTAGGTCTTGACCTAAGTAACTCGGGCCGCTTACTTAGGCATATGCCTAACTCTCCTGACCTCGACTCGGTCTTCTCGGCCCTGTCGAACCCGACGCGCCGGGACGTGATCGAGGCCCTTCGATCCGGCCCGCTCTCCGTCGGGGCGTTGGCCGAACCGTTCGACATGGCCCTGCCCTCGTTCATGCAGCACATCCGCCTGCTCGAGGAGGCGGGACTGGTCCGCACCCGAAAAGAGGGGCGGACCCGCATGGTCGAATCGCGTCGGGAGCCGATGCTGCACCTCGAGCGCTGGCTCGACGCCGAACGGGCGTCGTGGGAGAGGCGCCTCGATCAACTCGACGACTTCCTTCTGAGAAACACCTCACCGAGAGATACGGACTCATGATCGCAGATCGCTTCGACCCCGAACTGGACCTTCTCCTCGAGCGCGTCGTTCCCGTCGCACCGGAGGCGGTGTGGGAGGCGTGGACGGTGCCCGAGCAGTTGATGCAGTGGTTCACGCCACGCCCCTGGATGACGACGGCGTGCGACATCGACCTCCGTCCGGGCGGAGCATTCCGGACCGTCATGCGCTCACCCGACGGGGACGAGTTCGACAACACCGGGTGCTACCTCGTCGTCGAGCCCGGCCGGCGGCTCGTGTTCACCGACGCACTCGGTCCGGACTTCCGGCCGAAGTCCGAGCCGTTCATGACCGCCGAAGTGACGATCGAGGCCGTCGCGGGGGGCACCCGCTACCGCGCGATCGCGCGGCACGCAGACTCTGCCGCCAAGGCGAAGCACGAAGAAATGGGCTTCACCGAAGGGTGGGGGACGGCGCTCGATCAGCTCGTCGACTTCATCCAGTCCAACGAGAACGCCTGACCGGTCAGGCCGGCTTCGGCGGCTCCACCCCTCGAATGAGCAGGTACAGACAGAGGGCGACCTCGCCGATGCCGGCCGTCAGGACCACGACACCCGTCGCCAAACTCTCGAGCCCGGGGGCCAGGAAGACCGCGACGCACTCGAACAGATACCCGAACGCCGCAGCGCCGAGCAGGAGCCCCAGCACCCGCGGGAAGAACTCCGATCGGTACAGCAGGACGCCGAGCAGGGCGCAGTGCACCCCGAAGAACGCACCTGCCACGACATAGCCGTACCCATGCAGGTCGAGCGCGAACGCAGCCCACTGCTGTGCCTCCCCACGATCCAGACCCGCCATCAGGCCGTCGGGTGAGAGCAGCTGCAGTGCGGCGAAGTGGTTCAAGAGGTTCAGGGAGCCGATCGCCGGGTGTGCGATGAGCCGGAGCGCCGCGCAGATCAGCGCCAGCGTCTCTCCCGCTGAACGCAGGAGCACGTAGAGGAGAACGGCAACGGCGGCGTCGGCCACGAACGCTACGAGGTCCGCGAAGAAGCCGAGCCGGAAGAGTCCCGGAGCCGCGAGGATGCCCGAGGCGGTCGCGGCCGGATCTCCCGGGACGACGACTGTCGTCCGCACGTACCCCTCGGCAAAGCCGGCCGTGACGATGATGAGGAGGTAGAGGAGGCCCGCGGCACGGGCGTGGGTCTTCAGGCTGTGGTGTTCGGTCATCGCGCCGTCGCCAGCGCCAGCAGGTCGGGTAGGTCCAAGGCTGCCGTGAACATCTCGATCGACCCGTCGGGGCTGCGCGGCCACGCATCGCGGGGGCGGTCCCAGTACAGCTCGAGACCGTTGTCGTCGGGGTCACGGAGGTAGAGGGCCTCGCTTACCCCGTGGTCGGCGGCACCCTCCAGAGGCACGCCCGCCGCGATCAACCGAGCATACGCCCGCGCGAGCGCCGAGCGCGTCGGGTAGAGGAAGGCGGCGTGAAAGAGGCCGGCCGCGCGGCGCGGCGCCGGTCCGGCCCCCCTGGACTCCCAGCTGTTCAAACCGAGGTGGTGGTGGTACCCGCCGGCCGAGAGGAAGGCGGCAGAGTCACCCATCCTCTGCATCACCTCGAGGCCCAGGGCCTCGCGGTAGAAGGCAATGGAACGCTCCAGGTCGGTCACCTTCAGATGCACGTGCCCCACGACCACATCCGGGTGGATCGGTTCGGACAGATCGGTCATCCGTCCGCCTCGGCGGCACGACCGAGCGCGGTGATCGTGGCCAGATGGTGATCGTCGTGTTCCGCCACGAAGAAGCAGAGGTCCACGACGCTCATCGGCTGTCTCAATCTCGGATGGAGCCCAACGGCGCCGAGTTCCTCGTCCGACAGGGACTCGACGCGGGCGACGAGAGCACGGCGTCGATCCCGAAAGGCAGCCACCAGATCGACGAGGTCGGCCTCGTTGTGGTCGGCCTCCCACGTGGCCGTGTTCTCCAGGTCGGCCTCGCGCAGCACCTCTTCACCGGACATGAGATCCTCGACCCGTCCGAGCCACAGTGGCTCGAGGTCACCCAGATGGCCGACGTGTTCGGCAATCGACCAGGCCTCACCCGATCTCCTGGCGGTGACCTCCAGGGGCAACCCTCCGATCCGCTCGGCGAGACGCAGCGGTGTACCGCGCAGCCGCTCGATCACTTCCGGCATCGTGGACGCCGGCTCGCCCAGCGCAAACGTGCGCTCGAACCATTTCCTCCGACCTGTCACGCCCTTCGCCTCCCGTCCTCTACGGATTCGTCACAACCATTCGAACGTCTGACCGTGCGGTCCCGCCAACGCGACGGGATCTCCGTCCACGGATACGATGAAGCGGTCCGGGCGGGCCCGGCTTCCGAGTCGTTCCGAGATGTCCGGAAAGACCGACAACCCTTCGTTGGAAACCCACACGGCGTCCAGCGCGCTCACTCGTTCCCGAAAGCTCGCGCGACCGGCGGCATCGAGATAGGCGAGCACCGCGCTGTGGAAGACGACCAGCGTAGCGTCCGATGGGGCCCCTGCCGCCACCCGCTCCAGGTCCTGGAGGAGATCTCCCGTTTCGACCACCGGCCGATCTCGTCGAGCGACATCGAGCGCTGCGGCCAACCGGTGCGCTCGTGTCTCCAGCTCCGGCCAGACGAGGTTCTCGAGCCACGCCGTCTGATCCGGATCGTCCACATCGATCGGTGAGAGGTCCAACCCGCGTCGCCAGACGACTGCCGGGACCCGAGTCGGCACCTCGGTCCCTTCCGGGACCTGGCAGCCGAGGATCGGAGCGTCCACGGTGGGAGGAGCGATCCGCTGCTCGCCGAAGTCGTAGCCATACCGATCGGGCAGCAGGCAGAGCCCGGCCGATGCACCGACCTCGAGGAGGGCGAGGGGCTCGGGAAGGCCGGCCAGCACCGGGAGGAGGGTCGCACACCGACCGGCCTCGTTGGTCTGAGTCCGACGCGACTCGATCGTCGATCGGATCCGCGGACCATGGTCTCGCAGCTTTTGCGCCAAGTCGTCACCGTCGTCAGGCACTCCGCACACCCACCGTACCGAAGCCAGTACCAGGTTCGGCTGCTGGTGAGCTCCCTCGAGTCCGGATACGAACGTCAGCATCTCTTCCGACCCCGCCACCGCCCGCGCCAACCGCTCGTACCGAGGCGACACTCCTTTCGCCTGGTGCTCCGCGAAGCCGAGGTAGCGCGCTCGAACCGACTCCAAGGGGCCGACCGATGCGTCGATCACCCTCTCACCCTCGACGCCTCACGGCTGTGACCACCGCACCACGAGTTCCTCGCCGACGGAAAGCACACTCCAGCTGCGACTCAATTCCGTCAGCCGGGTGCAGACGCGATCCATCACGCGTTCGAGCTCCGCGACCTCCTCTTCGGAGCATCTCGCGAGGACGCGTTCGGCGTAGCGGGGATTCGAGCGTGCCTCCGCCCGCAGTTCGGCGCGCTCGGACCGCTCCATCCACCGATGGAGACAGACGACCGCGGCCCGCTCCGAGAAATCCGTATCCCCCTGCCCTTCGCGCAGTAGGCGCTCCCCCCGCCGTTTGACCTCGCGGCGTGCGCGACTGAGCGCCCGCGCCTTCGAACCGTCGGTGGGCATTCCGAACGTTCCGGCGTCGCCCCCGTCGGCCAGTTGGCCGAAGATCCCGTTCCGCAGGCCGAGCGCTTCTTCCACGACCAGGTGCACGAGATCGTGCGGAAGGTACGGCTCGAAGCCCGGAGCCGGATCCATGATCAGCTTGGGATGTCGTTCGGGACGGGCCTCGACGGCGTACCGCCGAGCCCCGGTCCTTCGAAACGCCACGTCCATGGGTCCTCCTCTCCTCATACGTCCGGGTCCCCGTCGACCACGATGACCTCACCATCTCGCAACGTGCGAAAGGCGATTCCGTGACGCTCGCAGTACTCCACCTCCCCGTCGATCGCACGGGACTCGGGGTGATCCGAGCGATAGTGCGGTAGGACGAGGTACGGCAGGACCGCGAGCCCCTCCCAGATCGTCCGCCCCAGACCGTACGGGTCCACGTCGGGATCGTCCACCCGCCCGATGCCCTCGAGTGAGGGAGCCAGAACACAGACTCCCGCGCTGTACCCGCCATAGACCTTCCCCGAGGCCAGGAGGTCGGGCAGGAGCGTGTCGAAGCCCGAGAGGCTCATGGCCCGTCGAAGAACGAACGTATTGCCGCCGCGGACCCAGACTCCGGCGAAGGGCTCGAGGGCCGACGGGAGCGCTCCACGCGCGTCGAAGAAGTCTCGAAGATCGATCTCTTCGACCTCGATCCCGAGAGCCTCGATCTGACCGCGAGCCCGCTCGTTGCTGAGCGTGCGATCCGGCTCGCCGACGTGGTCCATGGCGTTCGGGATCATGGCAACCGGACCGGTACCCATCATTTCGGACAGGCGGGCGGTGGAGTCTCCGACGCCGAAAGACGAGAGGTAGAGCTTCACGACGGGTGACTCAGCGGCGCAGGCCGAGCCCCACCACCAGATGCCCCTCAATGGGCGTGGTCGGAGCCGACAGGAGTCCCGCCGCGACGAGCCCTGTCAGGAACGTGGTCCGGTTCACGGTCCACCTCGCCGTGCTCGGGCCCGGTGCGTCACCGCGCGGGACCGCGTGTGATAGGTCAGCGCCGCCGCGACGCACTCGGCGACCGCCTCTTCGGGGAGGGGCTCGTCGAGGTCGAAGACGATGGCGCGATTGCCGTCGAAGTTGAGCCCCGTCGGGAACCAGGTCCGAAAGGACTCGACCAGCGTCGTCTGACAGTTGAAGTAGACCGCGTACTGCCTCGGGTCTTTCCGGCGGGGGCCGATCCTGACCGTACTTCCGCTCTTTGTTTCGGGTGTCAGGAAGGAGGGTTCACCCCACTTGAGTGCCTCCTCGATCCTGCCGACTCCGGGGGTTGCGGCGGCCGTGCCGAGAACCACCCGGCGGAGCTCCAGGAGACGTCGCCGGAGGTCGGGTGGATAGCCATCGAAGACGGCTTCGACCTCGGGAGGGGGGTCCGCGAAGTCCCTCGTTCCGGTCTTCGTTCGCCCTGGCGCACTGCTCATCTTACGCGCCGCTCGCAGGGTCGGCGGCCAGGAGGGCGGTGTCACCGACGCCGGATTCGTCCGGTCCGAGATGCGCCGAATCGTCCGGCGTGCCGATTTCGAGTGCGCCTCGCAGGCGCCTGAGCCACCGCTTCACACGACCTCCACCGTTGTACCTACCCCCTTCAGTATGAAGCCCCGCAGAGGAGCCGCAAGCGCGCTGGTCAGGTCGCCGAGGACCCGTCGACGATCAGCCGCTCCCTGAAGCGCCACTCGACTGCGGCGAGCCCTCCGACGAAGAGGGCCTCGAGGGCGAGCACCACGAGACCGAGCGGCTGTGCCGTTTCGGCGAATCGGACGATCAGGATGACACAAACCACGGCCCATGCCGCGTTCGCGACGACCAGGGCCACGATCCACACCCGGGGGCGCCGTTTCCGAAGCACGAGGGAGCCGGAATAGCAGCCGTACGCCACGTTGGCACAGCCCATGAGGACCATGAGGCCGTGGGGGAGCCCGTACAGAGTGGCCAGCCACTCGGAGAGCGCGAGCACCACCCCGCCCACGACGAGCCCACCGAGAGAGTCGACCCACAGGATACGATCGATCATTCCAACCTCCTGCCTACCGACGACCATCTATCGCTGTGCACCTCGCCACCACCTCGAGAGCCATGTGGAACTCGAATCGCATCCGCCCGCCCCTCGTCTCCGTCGTCCTCCTCGCGGCGGGGCTCCTCGCACCGACCCAGGCTCAGGCGTGGCAAACCGATGGGTGGTCGGAGGAAGGGCTCGAGCGGGTCGAGGACGAACTCGATCGGTTGGGGACCGCCGCGTTCGTACTCGTCACGGACGGTCGAACGATCATGTCTCATGGCCGTGTCGACCAGCCGTTTCGAATGCACTCCATTCGGAAGAGCCTGCTCTCTGCTCTGATCGGGATCGCGGCGAGCGAGGGGGAAATGAATCTGGAGGCCACGCTCGGAAGCCTCGGCATCAACGACAAGGGGTTGCTGACGCCACGGGAAGAAGCGGCCACCGTCCGGCACCTCCTGGCGTCCAGATCCGGCATCTACCACCCGGCCGCGTCCGAAACGGACGAGGCGCGTGACGAGCGGCCCTCCCGCGGGTCACACGAGCCGGGGAACCACTGGTACTACAACAACTGGGACTTCAACGCGCTCGGGACGATCTACGGCAGCGCCCGAGGACAGACCGTCGGTGACGCGTTTCGCGATCGGATCGCCATCCCGATCGCGATGCAGGACTTCGATGTGGATCGAGACTTCGAGTACCACCACGAGCCCCATCTCTCGCGACACCCGTCGTACCGCTTTCGGCTCTCGGCGCGAGACCTGGTTCGGTTCGGTTCCCTCTTTCTGAACCAGGGGGAGTGGAACGGTCGACAACTCGTCCCGACGGATTGGGTGAGTCGCAGTACATCGACCATCACACCGCTGGACTCCGAAGGAACCAAGGGTGGCTACGGTCTGATGTGGTGGACCACCGGTCCGAACGACTCCTCCCTACCGGCTGGCTCCTACACCGCCAGCGGTGCCGGCGGACAGCGACTGACCGTGCTCCCGAGCATAGGTTCCGTCGTGGTCCACCTCATGGACACGGACGGAGAGGCTCGGATCGGCACGGGTCGATACGATGCTCTCCTCCGACTCCTGATGCTCGCGCGGGTGGACGCTGGTCCCGGCCGGTGACCGACTCAGTCGGAACGGGCAGCAGTGAGCTGCGCCACCCGCTCCTTCAACACCGGAAGCACCTCGTCGATGAACCAGGGGTGCTTCTTGAACCAGGCCTGATTGCGCGGACTCGGATGGGGGAGGGGAAGAAGCTCCGGCCAGAAGTCGCGCCAGCGCGCGACCGCGTCCGTCAGCGACGTCGTCCCGGGTAGGTGGTAGCGCTGGGCGTGCGCCCCGAGCACGATCGTGAGCCGTACCCCACTCAATTCGTCGAGCACGCGCTCACGCCAGGCGGGCGCACACTCCTTTCGCGGCGGCTTGTCACCGCTCGAACCCGTACCCGGAAAGCAGAAGCCCATCGGCACGATGGCGATGAGCGCGGGATCGTAGAAATCGGCCTCGGAGATCCCAAGCCAGTCCCTCAGCCTGTCCCCGCTCGGATCCTGAAAGGGCACGCCCGACTCGTGGACGCGGCGCCCCGGCGCCTGTCCTGCGATCAGGATACGGGACGACTCACTCGCCTGGAGTACCGGGCGCGGCCCGTGCGGGAGGGCGTCTGCGCACAGCGTGCACGCGCGGATCTCGCGCAGGAGTGGATCCAGGGTCATCGAGTCCAAGGGTCTGGTGGTGGAGACTCGGAGCGCGTCGTCGACGGTACGTTACGTGCTCGACCTCGTTGCGCGGGATGGGGGCCGCGCAATCGCTCGGCGCGGCTCAACCGTTCTTCGTCCAGATCACGATCACACCGCAGCCCCAAAGTCCGGCTGCGAACTGCGGCGGGGCCTCGACAGGGGAACGGTAGACCTCGACCGCGTCGACGACCTGGATCGGCACGTACGCGTCGAGTGACAGGCCACCGCCGGTAGACACGCGAAGGCCGTCGACGTAGACGAAGGGGCTGCACAGTCCCAACCGCCCTCTCATCAGGATACGGTCGCCACCGATCTGGTACTGAGACATCACGCGACCGGTCGTGGTGAGGAGTTCCGTCGTGGTGTAGGCCGTACTCTCCTCGATGTCCCCCGGCGAGAGAAAGCGTCCCATTCCCGTCTGCGCTCGGGCAACGAATCCGTTCTGAACAAGACCGGGTTGGTCGAGCCACGACGACTCCACATCGACCACGATGCCACCGATGTCGATCGGTATCGCCTGGAGCCGAAACTCGAGGGTCATCCGCCCCCCGTCCCCCAGTTCGAGCACACTGGAAGCCAACGTCGAGCGATAGCCCAAAGCGCTGGCGGTCAGGAGGAAGTCGCCGCCCACGTCGGCCTCGAGGGTGAACCGCCCCGCCCGGTTCGTGAGCGCGGCGGCCACCGAATCGCCCTCCGGCGTGAGGAGCGCGACCAGACCCAACTCGATCGGCGCCCCCGAGTCACGGTCCAGCAGGACACCCTCCACCACCTGCGCCGAGAGGGTTCCCGTCGGCACCATTGGAGCGAGGACCACCGCGACGATCCACGCGAGGCGGCGACGCGCTCGGCGGGCGGGGACGGGTCGGCACCCTTGCGACGGCTTCGTCATCACCCGCACCGAGCCTCCCTTCACCTTATTCGCGCACCAGACTTCATCCATACGACTCCCGGCCTGCCCGGACAAGGCGACAGTCCGTCAACCCGAGCCGAACCGCTCCGAGTAGTCGTCCAGCGAGGCAGCCACGACCGACTCCGCGTGAGCCCGACCATACGGTGCCCCCACGCGAACCGTGCCCCCGTCATCAGGCCTCAGCTTGTACGTGGAGAAGTAGTGCGACAGTCGACCCACCAGGTTCGAAGGCACGTCCTCGATCTCCCGGATATGGCCGAAGATCGGAT
>JAUIKL010000277.1 GCA_030430625.1 Gemmatimonadota bacterium | reverse complement strand
CGGTTTGAGCCTCTTCGGCATCGTGATCGCCTGGCAGGTGTTCGACTTCTTCTTCGACCCGGCGTTCACGATGGCCCTCAACGCGCTCTACTTCCTGGCGGGCGTCTCCTACTCCTGACCCTGGGCCTCTCGACCCTTTTCCGACTCCGGGCGCGCCCTGGAGGTTCGGCAAAGGAGCTCCGTGTGTTGACACACGTCGAATCATTTCGATAATCATCGAAATGATGGCGGCCGTGGTCGACCCACAGGAGCAGCACGATGGATCAGGAACTACTGCACTTTCTCAAAGCGCTGGCCGACGAGAACCGACTTCGGGTGATCGGACTCCTGGCGCATCGCCCGCACACCGTCGACGAGGTGGCCACGGTGCTCGAGCTCAAGCCCTCGACGGTGTCGCATCACCTCTCGAAGCTGACCGCGGCCGGGCTCGTGTCCGTCGAGGCTCAGGGGCACTACCACATGTACTCGCTGCAGAGCGAAGCCCTCCACGACCGCGCTCGGTCTCTCGGCTCGGCCGAGGAGTTGCGTGCCCTGGCCCCCGTGGAGGGTGTGGACGACCCGTTCGATCGGAAGGTCCTGACGACCTTCCTCGGATCCGACGGCCGGATCGATCGCTTCCCGATGAAGCGGAAGAAGCTCGATGTGGTGCTCCGCTACGCGCTGCGCCTCTTCGACGACGAAGGGCCGTGGGACGAGCGCGAGGTGAACGACCGACTCGAAGAGCTCAGCGACGATACGGCGACCCTACGCCGAGGCCTCATCGACCACGGCTACATGACGCGGACGACGGGAGGACGGTCCTACGCGCTCACGTCGAGTTGATACGGGAGAGGTCGATCACTTCGCGCCGTCCCTGAAGCTCCGTCGAACCGACGGATGTGGCCGTGATGTGCGCCGGAAGGTCCATGCGTTCGAGCGTCGGCGTCGACACGAGCAGGTGCGCGTCGTGCGGTTTGCACAGGGCCAGGATGCGTGCGGCCGTATTGAGGGCGTCACCGTGGAAGGCGAGTTCGATCTTGGCCAACCCGACCCAGGTCGTCACCACTGGCCCCGCGTGGATTCCGGCCCGAAAGCGTGGCGCGTGCCCGTACTCGGCACGATACGCATCGGCGCGGTCGGCCAGGTCCCGTTGCATCTGGAGGAAGCAGCGGACGGCCGTGCCGTTTCGTAGCCCTCGGTCCGCCGGCCAACTGACGACGATCTCGTCCCCCACGTACTGGTAGACCTGTCCCTTCCACGCCAGGATGGCTTCGGACACGTCTCGGAAGCAGTCGGAGATGAAGGCGCTGTAGACCCGGGGGCCGAGAGCTTCGGCCAGGGCCGTGGAGCCCACGAGGTCGGCAAAAAGGAAGACGCGCTCCTCCTCGACGGGCACCCTGTACCGCCCGAGGAGGAATCGCCGGATCTCCCCCGCGTTGTGCAGCCGCCGGACCTCGAGGTAGGCCGTGGCCATCGTGGCCACGATCAGGGCCGCCGCTGCGTCCCGGACGAAGGTCGAGCCCGTGAGGTAGGCGAGGGCCCCCTGTGGCAGACCGTCCGCCCCTGTGCGGAGGAGTCCGTTGACCGAGACGAGTACGGTCAGGATCCACGAGGCAAAGGCGATGATCCGGACGGTCGTGACCAGCCGGTAGCCCTGCCAGCGTCGCCGCCCGAAGAAGAAGACTTCCTCTCCCACACCGACACCGAGCCCCGTGAGCGTGCCTGTGATCGCCGCCCTCAGGATGTGTGGCTCCACGGCGCCCCCGTCGAGCAGGAAGATGAGCCAGCCGAGACAGGCACCCACCGCCGCGCCGACGGCCGAGAAGCGGAAGACCGTGGCGGCTCGGCGACGAGCCGTGGCGGTCAGGAACGCATGCATGAGGTGTCAGGGGAGGGGGAAGGAAGCGCACGGAGCCGGGTCGTGTGCGAAGGGTGCGCTCCACGGGGGCGAGACGCCACGGTTCGAGCGACGTAGGTCTCGCGTCACGAGACTGGATTCCGCCTCGAATCGCCTATAACCATGCGTCATCCCACTTCGACCCGAGGAACGATGGCGACCAAGAAGAAGCAGGGGCGTGACATCGAGCGCGCCTACACGGCCAAACAGTTCGTATCCAAGCTTCGCCGACTCGCAGATGCGATCGAGAACGATCGACGCTTCCGCATTCAGGTGGCCGGCGAGCGGGTGTCCGTGCCCCCGGATGCGACGATTTCGGTCGAGCACGAGCGGAGCGGCGACGTGGAAGAGGTGGAGTTCCAGATCCGGTGGACGAACGAATAGCCGCCCCGACCTCCACCCCCGCCGTTGCCGTTCTCTTCGACCTCGACGGCACCCTCACCGACCCCTCCGAGGGGATCGTCGCCTGCATCGAGCACGCACTGGCCCGGATGGGCGGTTCCGCCGTACCGGCGGGTGATCTGACCCGCTTCATCGGTCCTCCCCTGGTCGGCACCTTCGGCCACCTCCTCGGGACGGACGATCGGTCGGTGATCGACGACGCCATCCGCTGGTATCGAGAGCGCTTCGCGGACGTCGGTCTCTTCGAGAACCGAATCATCGACGGCATGATCCCGGCGCTCGAGTCGTTCGCGGAACACGGGGTGGAACTGCGCGTGGCCACGGCCAAGCCGACGGTCTACGCCGATCGGATCATCGACCACTTCGACATGCGCCGCTTCTTCCCGGTGGTGTACGGGTCGGAACTGGACGGGCGAAAGACCGACAAGGTCGACCTGATCGATCACATCCTGGCCCAGGAGGGGTGGGTAGGCGATGCGACGGTGATGATCGGCGACCGGGCCCACGATGTCCGGGGCGCCCGTGCCCACGGCGCGCGTTCCGTCGGGGTCCTGTGGGGCTTCGGGTCGGAGCGCGAGTTGGAGGAGGCCGGCGCGGATGTCGTGATCTCGGAAGTCTCCGGACTCGTCCATGCCACGGGCCTCTCGGAGACCCGCCAGGCCGACGCCGGATCGTAGCGTTCCAGAAGGAAGCACTGCAGCTTGGGAGCGAGGGGTGGAGCGGATCCACCCCCGGACAACGGACTGGCCAGAGGGAGGACGATGGCGCGCGTACTGATCATCGAAGACGACGAGGATCACCGCGTACTTCTCCGCGAGATGCTGAAGGGTGGGGGACACGAGGTCGCCGAAGCGTCCAAC